>CAIWKC010000356.1 GCA_903913145.1 uncultured Gallionellaceae bacterium
CATTGCCCATGCCTGCTCTATCATCTGTGAGACTGTGGAATGTGTTGCACACGTTACATCAACTTTCAAGCGGGCGACATTGCCAATACTCGCCCTGACTGCCAATGTCTATATTAGCCAGCAAAATGAATTATTAGCTGCGGGGATGAATGATCATATTGGCAAGCCGATTGATCCGGATCAGTTATTGGCAACGCTTGCCAAATGGATACGACCCAGTAAAACCTCAGCATTAGAAACGACTATACCGACTCCTAAAAATTCAGCGCCTATGCCTATCCCGGATATACCCGGAGTTAAAGTTGCAGAAAGTATTCGGCGCATAGGGGGGAACGTGGCCTTGTACTACGCGCTTATAGAAAAATTCAGGACCAATCAGAAAGATGTCGTCCTAAATATACGTACTGCACTCACTTCTGGCGATTTAAAAACATCAGAAAGGTTAGCACATACACTCAGGGGTAATTCAGGTAGCCTTGGTGCTGAAACATTGCAAAAACTGGCTGAGCAGTTAGAAAAAAACATCAATAAAAACGAATTGGCCGATTTGGAATCATTGCTCAATCAAATTCAAATAGAAGCCGATATATTAATCGCAAATATTAATTTATCACTGGCTGCTCGCTCAAGTTAATATTGCTCAAACCGCACTTGGCGAGCATCTACATAATTTAGCGATTTGAGATTCTGCCCTAAATCTTCAAGAACGGATTGTCACACAAACTTTTAATGACTCTAATGAGTTCGGAAGAAGAATGTTGCTCGATTTTCTGCAGGCGAACATTTTCAGTCTTGAGATAATCGATAACAAGCTTTATTTTCAAATGCGTTTTAACTCGCGAAATTAAGATAGCAGCGTTAATCGGCTTGTGAATAAAATCTGAAGCTC
Organism: uncultured Gallionellaceae bacterium; assembly: GCA_903913145.1. Classification (GTDB taxonomy): domain Bacteria; phylum Pseudomonadota; class Gammaproteobacteria; order Burkholderiales; family Gallionellaceae; genus PALSA-1006. The sequence continues at coordinate 890 of CAIWKC010000356.1, forward strand.
CAACCAAAAAACCATTTTCTTCATATTCATCTTCATTTTTCGCCGTAATGAAAATGATCGGAATGTCCGCAAACTTTGGATTAGCCTTTAAACGCCTGCAAAGCTCAAATCCATCCATATCGGGCATTATAATATCGAGCAAAACAATGTCAGGGGGAGTGGCTAAAGCATGCTCCAAGGCCAATTTGGCATCGCTGAATACTATGGGCGTATAATTTTGTGCCAATATTGATTCCATAATCATCAGATTTTCTTCAGCATCATCTACTATCATAACTGTAGGGCGCCGCATGGAATCTACCATCTTGTTCTCCTTATTTTAATATTGTTGATTTGGCTATCTAAATGTAACGATCGATTTCCCCTGCTATTATCGCTATCAGTACATGAAATTGTCACGCAAAATATTTCTCACATATTGATATCCTGCCGTTGATTCCAAAAATCATATTTCTTCTTCAGTACGATTGAATTCACCAAACCACGGGGAAACAGCAATTGCAAAATTTATTGAACTCCCTTCAACATTTGCAATGATCCAATATCCCCCTATTCCAATTACTTCAACCCATTTACTCCAAAGCTGGTCAACATTCTTATCACCTGCGGCCAGTGATTTTTGAACAGACTCGTAAACTTTTTCATTTTCTTTGGCAAGAAGCCGTATATTATTTAATATGACATCGACATAACCGCGTTCGGCTTGAAAGCCTCGGTCAGTATGCGGAATGTGTGATGGAGTTTTAGCACTAGGGTTATTCTCCAAGATATATCGGGCAGCCGCGATAATTTCATTTTTGTTATATTTAATTTTCATTGTCGTCCTTTCATATTTGGCAAATGGTTTACAATTTTTTTTGCAAGCGTAACCAACTGGTCTAGCGCTTTACCCCAGCACTCTTGAAATCCCATCGCCGAGTGTATTTTTGCAATCTGCTTCATTCGAGTGAATAACCGTTGCAGAGTATTTTGTGCCGTTGGCATGCTTTGATAAGGTAATCTTTGCGGTAAAGAAAATTCCGCTGTTTTCGTCATTCTCCTCTGACGGACGAAACCCGGAGAAAGCGCGTTTGTCCAAACTGGACTTTCATGTGCATGAACTTCCAAGTAGCAATCGACATTGGAAAATTCCTGCCCTTCCGGTGAACGCACGACGGTGCTGAATTTACCACCCGGTCGCAGATCAATTTCGCAATTTGTCGTCTTCCAGGGTTCGTGAGTGAACCACTGAATGATAAGCTCGGGTTCCGTCCAAGCGCGCCAAATCAATTCCTTGGGTATATCTACAATGCGCTCGAATGAAAGATCCAGTTGGAAATTATCTAAATCACCAAGCATATCGTGATATCACCTAAATATTTCAACAGTTTATACAAATTACTTTGAACTGATCAGACATCGCCTTCCATTCTGAACGTATCAACTTGGGCTCAGAATTCAAGCACAGGTGAATAATCAAACTACCGATAAATATTGTCAAGCAGTTACTTTGGTATTAAATCTTCCTACGAATGGAACGTATCTAAGGAGAGTATTATCACGTTCCATTCACCGACATCAGTCCAACTTAAGATTGTCGCGGACACTCATTCAATTTGACATGCTTCATCGAACTCAAGCCTATAGTTGCGTGGATAAACTTTGCTTGCATCACCGTAACCCAAATTGCAAATGAAATTCGATTTTACTGAGGTTCCCGCAAAAAACATTTGATCAACCTGAGCATTGTCAAAACCCGACATCGGCCCGCAGTCAAGACCCAGCGCGCGCGCTGCAATGATGAGATAGCCACCCTGAAGTGAGCCATTCCGGAATGCTGCTGTATATGCTGCATTCTCATCTTTATCGAACCAACTTTTTGCAGTGGGTACGTTTGGGAACAATTTACCCAATTGGTCATAGAAATGCAGGTCATAACCGATTATGGCAGTTACAGGTGCAGCCATTGTCTTGGCACGATTGCCTTCTGCAAGCGCAGAATTAAGTTTTTCTTTGGCAGCTTTGGATTTGACGAATATTATCCGTGCCGGACTGCAGTTCACTGAAGTCGGCCCCATGCGAAAAACATCGTATAACTTGCGCAGCAATTCATCAGGAACTGCCCGATCCTGCCAGCCGTTATGGGTGTGCGCATCGAGGAAAAGTTGATTGAGCGCTTCTTGATTCAAAGGTGTATTAGCCATCGTTTTCTCCTTTAGTGTGGGATACCGTATGTTAGTTTCCTCTGCGTTTTAGGTAAAGTCAGCTACTTGAGATAGTACGATCCACTAATGGAACAATGAATTCCAATTTGTGGACTTCATATTTGTCCTTGCAGTCTATACAGTTAAGACATGTAGCTTGAACTAATTTGAGATAGGATTTTATTATGTCTAAACGTATGCCCGTTGTATTTGTTTCTCACGGCGCCCCGGATGCTTTGTTAAAGGCGCCGGATACTGTTGCCGTCTGGCGAGAAATGAGCCGCCAAATTCCAGAGCCAAAAGGAATCTTGGTTGTATCCGCACATTGGGAAGCGAGCCGCCCTACTGCCAGCATGGCGAATACCCTTGAAACAATTTACGACTTTTCAGGGTTTTCGCCAGAACTTTATCGCATGAAATATCCCGCGCATGGAACTCCGGCACTTGCCAAGCGTGTAGCATCGTTACTTTCCGAGGCAGGATTGCAAGGTGAGCTTGACCTCAATCGGGGATTGGATCATGGCGCGTGGGTGCCGCTCACTGCAATGTTCCCAAATGCGGATATTCCGGTCACACAACTATCGCTGATTCGAAACGGCACTGCGTCAATGCACTTTGAAATGGGCAAGGCGCTTGCGCCCCTCAGAGATGAAGGTATTCTGATTCTGACTTCAGGCGCAATAACGCATAATTTCGGTTGGCTGAATTGGCATGCAGATGGAAGTGAAACGCCAGATCCAAAGGCACAAGCCTTTGGTGAATGGGTTGCCAATCAGATTGCCGCGCATGATGATGCCAATTTGCTTAACTATCGGCGTGCGCCCAATGGGGCCGAATCGCACCCGACTGAAGAACACTTTTTGCCACTGTTTGTTGCCTTAGGTGCTGCGAAAGCCGATACACCATCGCGTTATAGCCCGCGCTTTGCTTACGGTGCTTTGTCTATGGATGCTTATCTTTGGGCAGATGCAACAAGCAACTTATTAAAGGAGAAAGTATGATGCACCAAGCCAATTTTAAGGGTATCGAATTAATGCCCAAAGCGATGCCGCCAAAGCAACTGTTCATTTTGTTGCATGGCGTAGGCGCAAGTTCGGCTGATCTGGTTCCATTAGCCAACAAGCTTAGGGAAGCGTTTCCCAACGCAGCGTTTTTACTGCCGGACGGCACTTTTCCCTTTGATGGTGGCGGCAATGGCCGGCAATGGTTTTCTATACGCGGGGTGACCGAAGAAAATCGTTCTGAGCGCGTAGCAGAGATGATGCCGACATTACATGAACTGGTGACGGACGCTCAAAATCGCTTCAATATCGTTCAATCCGATACTGCCCTGATTGGTTTTTCTCAAGGCTCAATTTTGGCACTGGAATTTAGCAAAATACATGACGGTAAAGTTGGACGGGTGATTGCATTTTCCGGTCGCTATGCAAAGTTGCCGGAACAGGCACCCGAATTGACGACATTGCACTTGCTGCATGGAGAAAGTGATCCGGTCATTTCTGTCGAGCATGCACAAGCGGGCTATGAAAGACTGATGGAACTGAACGGGGATGCCACGTTGGATATCGCCGCATCGGTTGGTCACGAAATACATCCTTCACTTGCCGACCAGGCTATTTATCGTCTGCAAACTTGCATTCCGCTACGCAGTTGGAAGAAAGCATTGGAAGGCGCTTAATAATACAAGGGTATGTCCGTAAATAGCGTTAGTGGCGTCGTAAGTCTTTCAGTGTATGAAGTTTTTGAGGCATAAACACTATACAAACATGATTTGTCACTACGCTCAACTTCACCCCCTCACCAACCCTGATGAAGGGGGTGTTTGTGTATTCTAGTGTAGTGTTTTGAAAAAATTACCAACCCTATTTACGGAAAGAGCCTAATACAAATGGGTTCCAAAAAATGACTCAGCCATTCACCTCTCCTTGGGCACCTTTACAGCACAAGGTGTTTCGCATGTTGTGGATTGCCTCAGTCGTTTCAAATATTGGAACATGGATGCACGAGGTAGGTGCCGGTTGGCTGATGACCTCACTTGCGCCAACGCCATTAATGGTTGCGCTAGTGCAGGCCGCCAGCTCGGCTCCGGTATTCTTGTTGGCTCTTCCTGCAGGAGCACTTGCCGATATTGTTGACCGGCGGCGCTACTTGATTGCTTCGCAAATATGGATGCTGGTATCTGCAGGAATGCTTGGCGTGCTTACCCTTGCAGGTTTAACCACTGCGCCTATTCTGCTCATTTTTACTTTCGCTTTGGGTATCGGCACAGCAATGTTGATGCCGGCGTGGGGTGCGATTACACCTGAGTTGGTTGCGCGATCCGAGCTTCAAGCTGCCATCGGCCTGAATACGTTGGGCATGAACGTATCACGTTCAGTTGGCCCGGCATTGGCGGGATTGATTGTTGCGATAGCTGGATCAGGCATGGTATTTCTGTTGAATGCCCTTTCGTTTCTCGCGGTCATCGCGGCATTAGTGAGCTGGAAGCGAGAGCCCAAGCAAAGTGAACTGCCTGCGGAGCGTGTGTTAGGGGCTATTCGTGCCGGATTGCGTTACGCACGACACTCTCCTGAATTGAAAGCAGTGCTTATAAGAGGCGCCGCATTTTTTGTTTTCGCCAGTGCCTCCTGGGCGTTGCTGCCGCTGATCGTTCGTCAGCAACTCAAACAAGGCCCGGGAACCTACGGATTGTTTCTGGCCTGTATCGGAGTAGGTGCGATTGTTGGCGCCTTGCTCATGCCACACGTTAATGCGCGCTTGTCGAGAGACAATATCGTTGCGGGAGCAACCCTGCTCTATTCTTTCGCCATGTTGGCACTGGCGCATAGCGGCAATGTGTATGCGGCCGGTGCGGCAATGTTGATCACCGGAACAGCATGGATAAGTGTCGTGTCATCACTCATGACCGCGGCCCAGACCGCCCTGCCCGGCTGGGTGCGCGCACGCGGCCTGGCACTGTTCTGGGTTGTTTATATGGGCGGAATGGCTGCAGGTAGCGCACTATGGGGGCAGGTTGCTTCCTTAATCGGCATACCCTATGCGCTTACCGTAGCAGCCGCGAGTGCAGTGATAGGAGTTCTGGCTTCGCGGCATTACCGCATCGGCAAAAATGAGATCCAGGATCGATCACCTTTCGTGTCTTCAATTACGCCATCAATTACATCTGACATAGAAAGTGATCGCGGACCGGTCATGGTGTTAGTTGAATACTTCATTGCTCCGGCTCAACAGACGGAATTCACACAGATGATGAATCAATTGCACAGAATCAGGCGGCGCGATGGAGCCTTCATGTGGGAACTTTTTAATGACACTGAACATCTCGAGCGTATAGTTGAATGTTTCATGGTTGAATCCTGGCTCGAGCATTTGCGGCAGCATGAACGCGCGACGGTTACGGATAGTGAAGTCATTGCAAAAATTAAAACATACCATCTGGGCAGCGAGCCTCCTAAAGCGACGCACCTTGTTTCGGGTTTTAACACTCAGCGTTGACAGAATAAGCCCGACAGGGTGTGCACGTCTATGTGCCCACCTTCTTTGGTTTTATACTGACCTTCCAGCGTGGTCACAAAACGTGGTTACATGACGTCTAAGAAATGGCGCAAAATATGTGCACCGGATTCTGAAAAGCACCATTCAACAATTGCGCGAATGCACGTAACAAATGATTGGAGAATGAATATGCTTCGCAAGACCACGCGATCTGTCTCTGGCTCGATGGCAAGATTAATGCGCCCGAATTGTTTACAATTTCGTTCCCACAAATCAGATCACTCCCCAATTTCTGAGCATGCTGAACAAACTAAGTACCTTCCTCTACGCCATCCTCCCTCCCGGCCGAGACGCGGACCGCCCAGAGCTGACTCTGCAACTGGCTGTTGCAGTGCTGTTGATCGAGGTCATGCAGTCAGATGCCGAATGTGCATTTGATGAGCAGGTCACGATACTGAACATTCTCAAGCAACGCTTTCACCTGTCGGATGCGGAAGTGGCACAACTGACCGAAAGGGGGCAGCAAGCATCAAAGTTCGCCAATGACCTGCACCAGTTTACCTCTCTCATCAACCACGAATTAGAATTGCCGGAAAAAATTCGCATCATCGAATACCTTTGGCAAGTCGTATATGCCGACGGCAAAATCACTGCACATGAGAACCACTTAATGCGAAGACTGGTAGACCTGCTGCATATTTCCCATGGCGACAACATCGCGGCCAAGTTGCGAGCCAAGCCTGAAGGTTTTAAGTAAAGTCGTGTCAAAAACAACGCTGCTCTCAGCTAAAATTTCGGAGATATGTCCGACCACTTTATTGCAGCCAGTTTGCATGGTGCTACAAACACAGTTTGCCATAACCTGTAGCTCAAATAGCTAAGAATTGAAGACTACTAACTGCTATAAGGTTGTCTCGTATAGTAGTAATGAGAAAGCATTATCAGGTGATGTAAAGAAAAAGCCACAAATGGACATCAGCCCCTCTGTGGCTCTTGATAAACTTAACTTAAGCTGATTTCTTGCAACGAGCGGCCAAGTAACCCATTAGACCAATCCCCCTGAGCATCAGCAAATATTCGCCAGGCTCAGGGACCGGAATTACGTCAATTGACGTGATATAGCGGAACCACCGTTGACAAACAACGCGATCCCGGTATTACCGGTATTAATCGTCATGGTCAAAGTTGAACAAGCTGGTCAGATCGCCGATGGCTGGCTGATTGGCTGGCAAATACGCGTTGTGTTCGTTCTTGACCGGATTTGGCAAGTTGTCGCGGCTACGGTTAGATAGCGTTGGCAAACGCCAGTTCTTTTCAATGAACTTGGCAATAGAAACGTGATCGTGATAGACGTGATCCACATAGCCCTTTTTGGCGTAAGGGGACACTACGACCAACGGAATGCGCGGCCCGTCACCAAAAAAGTCCAGATTCTGAATTGCTCCAGTGTCAAAGTATCCACCCCCTTCGTCGGTCGTGATCAAAATGGCAGTGTTAGCCCACAGTGCCGGATTGGCTTGAACTTTTTGTATCAGATCCTGAAGGAACAACTCGTAATTGCCGGGTGCCGAATAACCGGGGTGGCCGCTATAAAGATTTTTGGGTACCACAAACGATACTGCAGGCACCGAGTTATTACTGATGTCGTTATACAGCGTGGTCAACCCTTGCAGGTTGTTGCGCAGAGCCGAGGTCACAACGTTTGAAGACGTGTTCAACGGGTCGCCGATCGAATTGTAAATCAGGCCTCTGGTCGTCTTGATTGCGGCAGGCGTTGCATAGGGGGCAATGAATGAATCCGGCGTACCAGCCGGAAAATATGCCCTATAGGCAGCTAACACCTGGGGATACACCAACTGATAGAAAGCGTCACCGGTCACATCTGCATCTTCACGACCTCCGGTATACCATTTCCAGCTGACGCCTTTGTTGGAAAGCAATTCACCTATGGTTGGCACGGTTTGTGGCGGGTAAACAAAGTTGGTAGCCGTTGGAGCAGTCAAATTGCCGTACACATCATATGCCGGTGTATAATTGTTCAACAAATAATACGCCCCGCTTTCGCAATTACTGTTTCTGCCCTTGGCATGCAGCACTGACATAATCTCAGCCACACCCGGCTGTGATGAGTCAGAGCAATTCACATAAGAACCACCGGAATAGCCATCGTTGCTATAAAAATTATCCGTGCCCGCTTGTGGCGTTGGGTTTTCTATTTGATTAGCTGGTGGGATTGCCAGTACGCCATTGTTGTTGTAGACCGGTGCGTCACCGGCTGTAGCAAGTGCAAAAAAGTTGGCACCGGTGCCACCCAATACTGCCTGATGGTAGTTATCGCTTATCGCGTACTGTTGGGCAAGCGCTTTGAACAGTGGTGCATCACCCTGATTCATGTTGTAAAAACCCATCAGTTCGCCGCCCTGACCCGATGACGCCGCCGTCACACCGTCAGTTGCGCCGCCTTGGCCCACCGTGGTGGCGACCCATTGAAACAGGTCATGCTTGTCATTGGTGCCACCCGTTTGTTGCCACATCTGAAAGAAACGGTGAACAGGATCACCTACGGCCGAGGTGGCCGTGCCATAGGGCACATATTTACTGATTTGGAATGGGCCATTAGCTACCAAGCCGTTAAAGCGCGGGTCCGGGCTGGTACCGTACAAGGCCAGAGTCGAAGGGTTATACACACCGATCAGCGTTGGTTGGGGCAAAGAGGCCAGTGCACCCATGCGTGTCGGGTTAAGCGTATATTGACTGGTGCCATTGATCACATGACTTTGCACGGCCTTGCCATAATTTGCACCCGGGCTGCCATCCGCTTTCACAATGCCTTGCGACAATAAATTGAATGCAGATTGTCCGCGTGGTGGAATATAGGTACCAAAGATAGTGTCAAAGGTGTTGTTTTCGCCGATAACAACGATCACGTGTTTGATCGGGGTTGTCGTGCTCGTGTCGCCAGCCAAGCAGGCCGGTATTAACGCGACTCCTGACAGGAGCGCAACAAAGCTCTTTAGAATTGGGTGTCTCATGGAAAGTGTTCCTTATGGTGGGCAGACGGTAAATGGATTTTTACCGTTGGAATACTTTAAAACCCTGTGATGACAATCCATGTTTGCTTGATATATAAAATCGTAGTCCGTTTGGCCTATTGGATATTAAAGTTTCGTTAACTGCCAACCGTCGAAGAACAACTTGACCCATCTCAAAAGTTCCTCGCCTCCCTTTTGTTGGCGGTAACTTTCTAATGAGCATTATTATCAAATTTTATAAGGTCGGCTAATATTTCAGCAAGCAACCTACCCTGTGTAAAATGCCTGAAGTTCTCCCTGCCACAACCGAACTATTGCTGTGATGACTGCAACCTTTTCCCCACATGGTAATTAGGGATCAAATTATCAACAAATGTAAATTAAAAGTTTTATAAGTTAAGATACTCGCAAGAAAAATTTAATCTAAATTTATATACCATTTTTCAGTAATATGTTTGGCATATAAAAATAAATGGGCACAATTAATGAGTGTACTAACCCACCAGACTGAAAGACTTCACAGTCTCATAAGGAAGTTGAAAACTGAATATGAGCAACAAGAAGAGCTAAAAATAATAGCTTATAAAGCATTATTAGATAAGTTTGAGTTAGCTCAACAAAGAATAATCGAGCTTGAATCACAAATTATTAAAGTTTAATTTAATAAATTCGCGTCGCAGAATTAACGAGAAAAAGTCCCATTTAACCCAGATTGTCCATTAGATTACAAGGTTTTGTGGGAGGCCGATTTATCGGGCGAA
>CAIWKC010000357.1 GCA_903913145.1 uncultured Gallionellaceae bacterium
CTATGTGCTTATTACTGGTTCTATCGGCTAACCGCGCAGTACAGTAAAGAGACATCATGAATAAAGTACGAAATTTAACTACCCCGATCATTGTAGACAAAGAAGCATTGAATGAATTTTCCGTTGCGTTGATGGATCGCATAGATGAAATTGATCGTAACCTGGCTCATTTGAACAAAGATCCTGAAAATCGGGTAACAATTGCCGATATTTTTCGTACACTCCACAACATTAAGGGCGATGCTTCAGTTTGCCGGTTTCCACTCGCTGAACTCATAGCGCACCCACTCGAATCTGTTTTATCACGACTGAGATCAGGCGATGTCAATTATTCGAAATCGTTGGCCGAGGTCATTCAGCTATCACTTGACCGTTTGGGGTTAGCGGTAGAGGCTCTTTTGGCTGGGAAACCCATAGCCCAGCTTAACTTAGTCGTGTTGGTATCATGTTTGGAAAAGTTGAGTCATGCTCCCCGTAATGATCTTGAGTCAAGTGCTGAACAACTTATCCAAACTATCTCAGGACAACAGACTCAAACTATCTCACGAACCTCGAATAATATAACTGCTGCACAGAGTGCTGAAAAGGTAAATCAATTTTCGCACGTGCCGAATCTGGAATTGTCGTCAGAAGAAATTGATCAAGTCTTCAAAAATATAGAAATTCCAACTTGTCCCGCAATTGTTAGCATGGCAATGGCTGAAGCGCAGAGTGAAGATCCCGACATTCGCAAGTTGGTTTCTGCAATAGAAAAGGATGTGGGCATTTCTGCACTGATTATCAAGCTGGCAAACTCCCCGCTATTCCGAACCAATCAACCCGTGAGCCGTGTGTCGGTGGCACTGGCAAGACTGGGAATTCGAAACACGGTGTGCGTTATCTCTGCCGCAGCACTGCGCAGTAGCATGAGCGATGTCGATGCAAAATGGCTGGAAAAATTTTGGAGCCACGCTTCGCTGGTTGCAACGGCGGCAGGCATGATTGCAAGAAAGCAATATGGTATCGCTCCCGATGCAGCCTACACGTTTGCACTTTTTCACGATTCCGCAATTCCACTGCTACGCAAAAGATTCGATAACTATATCGACATAATGAATATGGCATTGCGGGATAATATTCAGTTAATTGATGCCGAAGAAAAATTCTTCCCCTGCACGCATTCGATTGCGGGTGCGTTACTCGTACGAAATTGGGGATTGCCAAGCATTATTGCCCAATCGATTCGATTTCACCATGAGAAAGATGTTTATCATTTGCCCGAAAAAAGTCTGCCAGGATCCGCGGTTTCGTTAATAGCGGTAACACAAATGGCAGAGCGCCTGCTAGCGCATCCGGCTCAAAATATCGAATTTGAAGTGAGTGATATCCATTATCAACAAGCACTTGCACATCTGGGAATATCTGAAGAAGAGTTGCAGGAAATTCGTGATTTGTTGGCTGATCAAGAATCAATTGTCTGATTAATTCTTATCGCGCCAACAACGCTTGCACTGCCGTAATATCCGCATGTCTTTCCGGATGACGGGTGCCGTTATGGCGGGCGTTCTCGGGCAATACGATTATGTGAAGCTGTGTACCGGATTCACCTGTCAGGGTATAGCTGGGTATGCTCTCTTCATGGCCGTTCAACCGGATTCTCCATTCTCCATCCTCAAACTCCAGATTGTTTTTAAGCAGGAATAACAGAACAGCTTTGGCATCATCGCTAAATAGCATTAAGTTGATATCAGAGCGTTCCCCTGCGGTACCGCTCAAGACAGAGCCCGTGAGGTAAGGTTGAAAGGATTCCAGCATTTGCATTGCAGCGAGTGCCTCTTCACGCAGTTGAAACAGGATGTTGGGGTGGCTGTCTTTTTGGTAAAGCGCCCGATAACTATGCAACGCCTGCTCAATTTCCTGATTGCTGGGCAAATGCTGCGTATCTGAAGCGCCCATTTGCCGTGCTGCTTTGCGTTTGGCAAAAGCAAAATCAACAAGGCCGTCTTCGGCAATCAGCCTGGCGGTCTGATGCGCGAGTTGCTCTCGCATAAGGTCTCGTCGTTGCGGATGTGGTTTGCTCATCGGGAGGCCTTTTAAAGTTCAAAATTGAGAAGTCAGTTTCTTCCGAGTAATTTATCAAAAGAGCTGATCTTTTACAGAATCAATACGCTCACCACTTTCTCCGGGCAGCGCTTCACCAACAGCTGGTGGAATATTTTCCTGATAAAAATATTCTATTCTGTCCCCTTCCGGATCGCGTAATCCGTTTTCGTTGATGCGGGCTGTGACCATGTTATCTGGCATTGTATAAACTGCCTCGGGAACTTCTTTAAGCATTTTGCCCATGTAGTCCATCCAAATAGGGAGTGCTGCTCCCCCGCCGGTTTCTTTATCTCCCAAACTGCGCGGAGTGTCAAAACCGATCCACGAAATACCGACGATGGTAGGGTGAAAACCGCAAAACCAGGCATCCATTGAGTCGCTCGTGGTTCCCGTTTTTCCGGCAAGATCTTGACGTCCGAGTGACATTGCGCGCTGCGCAGTTCCGTGGCGCACGACATCTTGCATCATGTTAACCATGGTGAAGGCATTGCGCACATCGATGACTTGTTCTGCACCTTCACCCGCAATAACAGGGGCCGATTGGCTTAATATTTTCCCTTGCGCGTCTTCAATGCGCTTGATGAAAAAGGGCATGATGCGGTATCCGCCATTGGCAAATACAGAATACCCCGCCAATAGTTGCATTGGCGTAACTGAGCCGGCGCCCAAGGCCATCGTCAGATAAGGGGGGTGCTTATCCTTGTCAAAGCCGAATTTGGTGATGTAGTCTTGCGCATAATCAGGATTGATTGCCTGCAAAATTCGAATTGAAACCAGATTTTTTGATTTCATCAAACCTTGGCGCATGCGCATTGGACCTTCAAATTTATCTTCAAAATTTTTGGGTTGCCATGGCTGATCGCCCGTCTGGGAGGCATCAAAAACGAGCGGTGCATCATTAATCATCGATGCAGGCGTGAAACCTTTTTCCAAGGCTGCGGAGTAGATAAATGGCTTAAAACCAGAGCCGGGTTGTCGCCAGGCTTGGGTAACGTGATTGAATTGGTTGTGATTGAAATCGAATCCCCCAATCAGCGAGTAAACTTCACCATTTTGCGGGTTAGCAGAAACAAATGCGGATTCAACTTGGGGAAGTTGGGCGATTTGCCAGTTACCCTTGTCATTTTTTTGGGCACGAATCAATGAACCGACGCGAATTCGCTGATTCAGCGCTAGCTTTTCACCGATGGCACGCTGGGCAAAACGCAAGCCATCACCGCTGATTTCAATGGCCAGGCCTCCTTTGCCATAGGCTTTGATCAATTTAGTGCTGACAGCCTGCACAACAGCCGGAATCAGATCGTCACTATCAGGAACATCCTGAAGGGCGTCTTCCAGAAATTCCTCACTGCTGTCGGTTCTCAGATCGATAAAGCCTTCCGGTCCTCTATAACCATGCCGGCCATCGTATTCCAAGACTCCATTGCGAACCGCAGCATAAGCGGCGTCCTGATCTTTTTGTCTGATCGTGGTGTAAACATTGAAGCCTTGACTATACGCATCTTCTTGATATCGTTCGTACATTACTTGTCGAACCATTTCAGACAAATAATCTGCTTTAACGCTGAATTCCTGATTGGCACGTTTGGTAATAATAGGTTCAAGTTGTGCTGCTTCGAATTGAGGGGCGGTAATAAAACCGAGTTCATGCATGCGACGAAGCACATACATTTGGCGCAGTTTTGCTCGCTTGGGGTTTACAACCGGATTATAAGAAGATGGTGCTTTGGGCAATCCGGCGAGCATGGCTGTTTCGGCTATGCTTAGTTGAATTAGAGGTTTGCCATAATATGCCTGGGCGGCAGCGGCAAAACCGTAGGCACGTTGTCCCAAGTAAATTTGGTTGATGTAAAGCTGCAATATTTCGTCTTTGCTGAGGTTATGCTCAATTTTAAACGCGAGTAGTACTTCGTTAAATTTTCTTACCCATGATTTTTCCGAGGAAAGAAAAAAATTGCGAGCCACCTGCATCGTGATCGTGGATGAACCTTGACGCTTACTGACTGAAGCAATGTTAGAAACGACTGCTCGTAAAGCGCCGATATAGTCAACCCCTCCGTGTTCATAAAAGCGGTCATCCTCAGCTGATAAGATGGCTTTTTTCATCAAATCAGGAACATCGTTTATTTTAACCAGTTCGCGGCGCTCTTCGCCAAATTCGCCAATCAGCAGTCCTTCAGCACTAAAAACGCGCAACGGAACTTTAGGTCTATAGGCTGTGAGTGATTCAAGCGAGGGTAACGTTGGATAGGTCAGAACTGCCGCGAACACAAGCAGCAATACAAACAACACTGGCATAGCAAAAACTGTCAGTGCAGGAAGAAACCACCATCGAGATGTCATAACTAAATTTATTATAATTGCCTTTTTGAATTATATCGACTCATGCCGAATCTGGCTCTGGGAAATAAGCTCAATAAAAAAAATACTTTACACAGTTGGATGTTATTGCTAGGATTTAAACCACTTTGTACGGAAAGTCGCTAACACATCTATGATTAAAGGAAATTTTGATATCCAGTTGGATTTCTTAAGCACCTCAACACCCCCTATGATCGGGGTGGATATCAGTTCGACTTCAGTCAAGATGGTAGAGTTGAGCGGTGCTCCCAAGAAGGCGGGCTATATTATTGAGCGGTACGCTATTGAAGCGCTCCCCCAAGATGCGGTTAGCGATGGCAATATCAATAATCTGGAAGCGGTTTCAGACACTCTGCGGCGTGCTTGGAAGCGTATGGGAACGCGTATCCGGAATATCAGTTTGGCCTTGCCTGCTGCAGCGGTAATCAGTAAAAGAATTTTACTTCCAAGCGGACTCAGAGATGACGACCTTGAAATCCAGGTCGAAGCGGAAGCAAATCAGTACATTCCCTTCGCGCTTGAAGAAGTCAATTTGGATTTTCAAGTAATTGGATTGTCGCCAGCCAGCCCGGATGAGGTTGAGGTTTTGCTAGCGGCATCACGCAAAGCCAATGTGGAAGACCGTGTAGCTGCGGCACAAATTGCCGGACTTAAGACTGTTGTCGTCGATGTGGAGACTTATGCAGCGGAAGCCGCTTTTGAACAGATTCGCGGACAACTTCCAGGAGAAGCACTAGACCAATGCGTTGCATTGATTGACATCGGTGCGTCAGTGATGAACGTAAACGTAATGCGCAATGATCAATCGGTATATACACGCGACCAGCAAATCGGAGGGGGTCAATTGACCCAGATGATACAAAATACTTTTGGCTTGTCAGTTGCGGATGCCGAAGCCGCCAAGCGAAATGGCGGGCTGCCGGATAACTACGAAAATGATGTGTTAAATCCATTTTTGGAAAATGTGGCAACTGAAATAACCAGGGCATTGCAATTTTTCTTCACGTCAACACAATATAACGAAGTAAATTACATCGTATTGGCCGGTGGATGTGCAGCACTTTCAGGCCTGGATGATGCAGTGGCTACGCGTACACAAGTCAATACGCTGGTGGCTAACCCGTTTGCACAGATGACACTGTCGAGCCGGATTAAGCCGAGACAACTTCAAACGGATGCGCCGGCGCTGATGATTGCATGCGGATTGGCAATGCGGAGGTTTGATCCATCATGATACGAATAAATTTACTGCCGCATCGGGCTGAAAAAAGACGCGCACGGCAGTTGCAATTTGTCATACTGAGTGGAATTTCACTGATTGCAGGAATGGTCATTGTAGGTTTTGTGCATGTGGCGATTGATACTCGAATTTCATATCAAGAGCGACGCAACGATTACCTAAAACAACAGATCGTGGTATTGGACAAACAGATTGCCGAAATAAAGAAACTCCGGGAACAGACTCAATCTTTGCTGGCTCGAAAAACGGTGGTTGAGAATCTGCAGAGTACTCGTTCAAGTGTGGTTCGTCTTCTGGATCAGATGCTTCGTATTCTTCCCGATGGTGTATACCTGCGGAGCCTTAAGCAATCGGGAGAGAAAATCAGCGTGATAGGCTATGCCCAATCGAACGCAAGGGTTTCTACGTTGATGCGAGCTATTGAGGATTCTCCATGGATCAACTCCCCCGTGCTTGTGGAAATTCATGCCTCAACGACAGCTGGTGCAAGACTTAGCGAATTTTCTCTAAATTTTAACCTGACAAAACAAGAAGCTGTAATACTCACTCCATCAGCCAAGCAAAACGGTTCGAAAGGTTAAGAGATGGCCATGAACCTGATTGAAGAATTAAAAAATGTAGATCCGAAAACCCCGGGAAGTTGGCCTTGGCCAATCAAGATTGGCGCATTTATTGCAATTTTCCTGTTAGTCGTGATAATAGGCGGGATAGTTGACTGGCAAGGTGAATTATCTAATTATCAGAATGCCAAACAGGGCGAAGAACAATTGAGGAAAACGTTCTTGGATAAGAAACGTGAAGCTATAAACCTTGATATTATAAAGAAACAACTAATTGAGACTCAACAATCTTTCGGCGCATTGCTGAAGCAGTTACCCAGTAAATCGGAAATGGATGCATTGCTGACTGACATTAATCAAGCCGGATTGGGGCGAGGTTTGCAATTCGAATTGTTTCGACCCAGCGCTGAGGTGGCAACGGGTGTATTCACTGAACAGCCGATCTCGCTCAGAGTTACCGGAAACTACGACGACTTGGGTAAATTTACGAGTGACATTTCTCAAATGCCCCGGATTGTGACCTTAAACGATATTAGCATTACCCCGTCAGGCAACGGGGTGTTAAGTATGGACGCAACAGCAAAAACTTACCGTTATCTTGATGAGGATGAGTTGGCAGCCCAGAAAAAAGCGGCAAAAGCAGGAGCCAAAAAATGAGGGTAGCTTTCGTAATTTTGTTTGCTTCCATGACGCTGGTTGGTTGCGGCGGTGAAGAGTTTCAAGACTTGAAAGATTTCGTGAGAGATTCCGGTGCGGATATGCGCGGCAAAGTGTCGCCACCACCTGAAATCAAGCCTTACGAGCCATTTGGTTATGATAATTCCACGGGGATTGCCGATCCATTCAAGCCGCATAAATCCGAAGTAAAAAACGCAAATCATACCGGTCAAAACCAGCCTAATCTGGATCGTCCAAAAGAAGAATTGGAAGAGTTTCCGCTTGAAACACTAAAAATGGTTGGCTATCTTCAACAGGCTAATGTCGGCTATGGCGTCATCAGAGCTTCTGATGGAAAACTGCATAGGATTAAAGCGGGAAATTATATAGGGACCAACTTTGGGCAAGTTATTTCGGTGTCTGACTCCGATATAAAAATTAAAGAAATGGTACAAGACAGTGCTGGCGATTGGTCTGAGCGCGAAAGCAGTTTGCAGTTGGTTCAGTGATCAGGAGTAAATTATGAAACAATTTGTTAGCATTTTCCGGGTAATACTTAGTTTGGCATTTGTTACTGCCTCAGTTTGGACTTTTGCAGCGAGTGCAGAGGTCGCCACGGGAGATGGAAATAGCATTCTCGCAATTAGCGCGAGTCCTGTCGCCGGAGGGAAAATAGTACTTAAGGTCGCTCTAAAAAATGCACTGGCTAATCAACCTGCCGCATTTACTATAAATACTCCGCCGCGCATCGCATTCGATTTTCCCAATACTACAAACGACCTGGGTAAATCGACGCAAGAATTTGGTGAAGGCGACTTAAGAGGTGTCAATATTGTACAGGCCGGTAATCGTACCCGGCTGGTTGTAAATCTTAATCAGATGCTAACGTATGACTCTCAAATTGATGGAAATAATGTATTAATTACCCTGCAAGGAAAAGCAACGACGAATGGCACAGAGCCGACCTCAACGACACGTTTCGCAGAAGCCAAGCCGAGTAGTCAAACCCATAGTCTCAGAGATGTCGATTTCAGGAGGGGTGCAAACGGCGAAGGCCGCGTTCAAATTGACCTCTCGGATGCGGGAGTGGGAATCGATATTAAACAACAGGGTAAAACTTTGGTTGTCGATTTTGCCCAGACAAGTTTACCCAGAAACCTGCAACGCAAGCTGGATGTGATTGATTTTGGCACGCCGGTTCAACTGGTCGACGCATTCGCTCAAGGAGACAACACTCGGCTGGTTATTGAACCCAAAGGCACATGGGAATATTCAGCTTATCAAACTGACAATAAATTTATTATTGAAGTGAAGGCTGTAGAAGAGGGTAATAAATTACCCAAGGGGAGTCGCTATACCTATGCGGGTGAAAAATTAAGTTTGAATTTCCAAAATATTTCCACCCGTGAAGCCTTGAATGTCATCGCAGATTTTACCAATTTGAATATGGTTATTAGTGATACTGTGGGTGGGAATTTGACACTGCGTTTGAAAGACGTTCCCTGGGATCAGGCATTACAGATTATTCTTGATTCTCGAGGACTGTTACAGCAAAAAGAGGGTAACGTCATCATGGTTGCGCCTCGTGATGAAATATCAGCCCGTCAAAAAGACACGCTGACTACTCAAAAACTGATTAGTGATCTGGAGCCATTAAGGACCGAAGCATTCCCGTTGAGTTATGCCAAGGTTATCGATGTTAAAACAGTGCTGGCAGGGACCTTGCATATAGGATCTCCTGCGGCAGGAGCGCCAGCTCCGGATGCAGCAAAGGCAAACGCATCTGAAAGCGTAGCATTTGATACACGCACAAATACCTTATATGTCACTGCAACGCAGAGCAAATTAGCGGAAGTACGTGAAATTATTAAAAAACTGGATATTCCAGTGCGTCAGGTACTGATTGAAGCGAGATTCGTCGAAGCAACAACTTCGTACAACGCACAACTAGGAGGCAAGTTGGGTTACACAGGCGGCTCAGTTGCCGCAGGTGCGGGTTCAGCAATTAACGGTGGTGGAACCAATGTGCTGGTGACAGCAGCAGGGGTAAATAACACTGGTTTCGTTTCCGGCCAAGGGGGCAGCGTTAATTTGTCATTGTTTGATGCGCTTGCCACCAAAACGCTGAGTCTGGAATTAAATGCATCTGAAGTTGATGGAAAAACGAAGTCAATCGCAAGTCCGCGCGTTATGACGGGTGACTCTACACCGGCTACGATTAAATCAGGTGTGGAAATTCCCTATACGTTAGCAGGAAGTGCGACAACGGGTCCTTCAGTAGCTTTCAAAGATGCAACCTTAAGTCTGACGGTGACACCAAAAATTACGCCGGATGACAGAGTTATGATGAATCTGAATTTATCCCAAGACACCGTAGGTACGCTTTATGGTGGAGTCCCGAGTATTAACAGTAAAAATGTAACTACGACGGTGTTGGTCGATAATGGTGGAACTGTGGTTATCGGAGGCATTTACACACAAGACTCGCAAGACTCGGTTACAAAAGTACCCCTTTTAGGCGATATCCCGATATTGGGTTGGTTATTCAAAAACGACATTAAAGCCGACTCCAAGTCCGAGCTGCTTGTTTTCATTACACCGAAAATATTGAAAGATAGCCTCAATTTGAATTAAGAGTTTTCAAACAAAATTTAAAGCCCGGGTTTGCCGGGCTTTTCTTTTTAGGGATGCTTTAAACAAGATATTTCCGCTACAATCCTTACTCATGACATTAAGCAATTTACAGAGCGAAAAGCGCCTCACCGGGAACATATTTTTAGTTGGAATGATGGGCGCTGGAAAAACAACTGTTGGAAAAATGTTGGCCAAGCAACTGGGCAAAACTTTCATTGATTGCGATGAAGAAATACAGAAGCGCACGGGAGTTAAAATATCCCATATATTTGATGTTGAAGGTGAAGAGGGTTTCCGTCAGAGAGAGAGTTCTGTTATTCAGGATTTGATCAAGCTGGACAATATCGTTTTGGCAACGGGTGGTGGAGCGGTTCTAAAACCGGCAAACCGGGATGCCTTAAGAAAAAATGGCGTCGTAATTTATTTGAAAAGTACTGTGCATGATTTGTGGCAACGTACACGCCACGATCATAACCGCCCGTTGTTGCAAACAGCAAATCCGCGGGGAAAGCTACAGGAGCTATTTGAACAGCGCGATTCACTTTACGCCGAAGCAGCGGATTATATCGTTCACACTGGCAAGCAAAGCGTGCAGACTCTGATTGCAAGGCTGATTCAAAAAATTGATTCTTCCGAAGACACTATTACTTTAAGTCAAAATATGCAAACATTAAATGTGGGTCTTGCCGAAAGAAGCTACCCGATTCATATTGGTCAAGACCTTATAAATCAGCCCGAAATATTGTTACAACACATTCCAAACAAACGCGTTGCAATAGTTACAAACTCAACCGTTGCACCTTTGTATCTGGAAAAATTAACTGGCATGCTGACCGGGCAGGGAATAAAAGTTAAGTCTGTTGTCCTGCCGGATGGAGAGCAGTACAAAAATTCATCGTCGCTGAATACAATATACAATGAATTACTTTCCAGCCGCTGTGAGCGCACTACGCCATTAATTGCTTTGGGCGGCGGCGTAATTGGTGATTTGACCGGCTTCGCCGCCGCCACCTATCTGCGCGGCGTGCCATTTATTCAAATTCCGACAACGCTACTGGCACAGGTCGATTCTTCTGTGGGGGGTAAAACTGGAATCAACCATCCTCTGGGAAAAAATATGATAGGGGCATTTTACCAACCCCGAGTTGTCATTGCAGATATATCCACACTCAATACTTTACCCGACAAAGAACTGCGTGCCGGGATCGCCGAGGTAATCAAATACGGCTTAATTAGCGATTTACCATTTTTGGAATGGCTTGAACTCAACATTGAAAAGTTATTAAAGCGTGACGCCGAAGCATTGCAATATGCCATCGTGTGCAGTTGTCAGAATAAAGCCGATGTTGTTGGCACTGACGAACGTGAAAGTGGCGAGCGCGCAATGTTGAATCTGGGCCATACTTTTGGGCATGCTATTGAAAATGGAATGGGATACGGCGTCTGGTTACATGGCGAGGCGGTGGCGGCAGGTTCAATCATGGCAGCTGATCTCTCCCGTAGACTGGGCTGGTTGTCTGTTGAGGATGTCGAACGAATTAAAAAATTGTTTACCAAAGCAGGTTTGCCGATAAAGGGGCCGCATTTGAGTTCGGAACAATATTTGCAGCAGATGGGATTGGATAAAAAAGTCGAAGATGGAAAGATCAGATTTGTATTGTTAAAAGCGCTGGGACAAGCCGTGATAACGAATGAAGTGCCAAAGGAAATGCTGCTGCAAACCTTGGAGTCAAACAGTGCTTAACCTTCAACTTGCACTCTATGCAACGACTACTCAGGCTTCAAGAGGGCGGAAAGTAAAGGAAGAAGCACCGCAAGGCAGAAGTGAATTTCAGCGTGATCGTGACCGTATCATTCACTCCAGTGCTTTCCGGCGTTTGGAATACAAAACACAAGTATTCGTCAATCACGAAGGGGACTTGTTTCGCACGCGCTTAACCCACAGCATCGAAGTGGCGCAAATTGGCCGATCAATTGCCCGCAGGCTGATGTTGAATGAAGACCTCGTGGAAGCAATTTCATTGGCTCACGATCTTGGCCACACCCCCTTTGGACATGCCGGTCAGGATGCGCTCAATAATTGTATGCGGGAGCATGGCGGCTTTGAACACAACTTGCAATCTTTACGAGTAGTTGATGTACTGGAAGAACGCTATGCCAATTTTGACGGATTGAACCTTTGCTTCGAGACACGGGAAGGCATACTTAAACACTGCTCGTTAGCACAGGCGGCTCTTCTGGGTGATGTGGGAAGTCGGTTTTTGAACAGCCAGAGACCGACACTGGAGGCGCAGATTGCCAATCTTGCAGATGAAATTGCCTACAACAATCACGATGTTGATGATGGTCTGCGCTCCGGCTTGATCACACTGGAACAGCTTTCATCGGTACGGTTGTTTTCCAAACACCTGAGTGAAGTCAGAGAGATTTATCCTGAATTGGCCGAGCGTCGCGTTATCCACGAAACGATCAGGCGAATGATCAATACGCTGGTCAATGATTTAATCGATCAGACTGAAATCAATATCAACTCACAAAAGCTTCAGGATGTTCACGATGTTCGACGTGCACCTGCATTGGTTGCTTTCAGTGAGCCGGTATTGGAGCTAAACCGTGAATTAAAAATATTTTTACACAACAACTTGTATCGTCATTACCGAGTGTTAAGAATGAGCGCCAAAGCGCGCCGAATTATCAGTGAACTGTTTGAAATTTTTATGGAAGACAGTCGATTATTGCCGCCACAGTTTCTGCAAGCAGCCAAATTGGATCATGCGCGCTCAGTGGCTGATTACATCGCGGGCATGACAGATCGCTATGCAATACGTGAACATAGGAGAATTTTTGCAGTCGAGGAAATTTAATGTCAGGCTCGCAAGTATCGGTAAAGAACATCTATCAGTTGAACGCACTTTCTGATGTAGGCAGGGGGTTGACATGGCTTGTCAGGGTAATTGTTCGGTTGTGTTAACTTCTGATATTGCTGATAGCGTCGAGACAGGGTAACATTCCAACCCTTTCGCTTTTGAAATTAGTGGCGGTAGCAAGTGCTGCCGCATTCAGTCGTAGAGTTTTAATGAGGAACCATGTGAGCAATTCTTCGTTGCAAGTAAATCAGCCAGATAACCGAAGCCCCTTTGTAAATAACGGCCTGCCAGACCGGCAAGGATTATATGATCCGCGCCAAGAACATGATGCCTGCGGCGTGGGGTTTGTGGCACATATCAAAGGAACACCTAGCCATGATATTGTTAGTCAAGGCTTGCAAATATTAAAAAACCTGACGCACCGCGGTGCTGTGGGTGCAGACCCCTTGGCAGGTGATGGCGCGGGTATATTGATTCAAATTCCTGATAAATTTTTACGTGATGAACTAGGCTGGGGCAATATTCAATTGCCTCCTGCCGGTGAGTATGGTGTGGGAATGATATTCCTTCCTCGTGATGAAGTGGCGCGTGCTGCTTGCGAAAAGATTATTTCCAAAAAAATTGCAGCAGAAAAGCAAACTCTGATAGGTTGGCGTGATGTGCCAGTCAGCCGAAGCGGACTGGGAGAAGGTGTCAAAGCGGTAGAGCCCGTCGTACGACAAGTATTCATTGGCCGCGGGAAAAAAACAAAAGATCAGGATAGCTTCGAACGTAAATTGTTTGTGATCCGCAAGACCGTTGAACATGCAGTTGGTAATTTGGCTGGCAACCAAGGCAAAGGTTTTTACGTTCCTTCGATGTCTTCCCGAACAGTGGTATACAAGGGAATGTTGTTGGCAGATCAAGTCGGAACATATTTTCTCGACCTGCAGGACCCTCGTGTGATGAGCGCGTTGGCACTGGTGCATCAACGCTTTTCAACCAATACTTTCCCAACCTGGAATCTGGCACATCCGTTCCGCATGATTGCGCATAACGGGGAAATCAACACCGTGCGGGGCAATGTAAACTGGATGGCTGCTCGCCATGCGGCCATGTCATCAAAATTTCTAGGTGAAGATTTGGAAAAGTTGTGGCCGCTGATTGTTGAAGGTCAATCTGACTCTGCGTGTTTTGACAATGCACTTGAGTTGTTGGTAGCAGGCGGTTATACCCTGCCGCATGCAATGATGTTGCTAATTCCCGAAGCGTGGGCGGGGAACCCGCTGATGGACGAAGAGCGACGCGCTTTTTACGAATATCACGCGGCCTTGATGGAACCGTGGGATGGTCCCGCCGCGGTGGCGTTTACGGATGGTCGCATGATTGGTGCAACGCTGGACCGCAATGGTTTGCGGCCGGCTCGTTATATCATCACAGATGATGACATGGTATTGATGGCTTCAGAAATGGGTGTATTGCCCATTCCGCAAAACAAAATCGTCAAAAAATGGCGCTTGCAACCGGGCAAGATGTTCCTCATCGACATGCAGGCCGGTCGTATTGTGGATGATGCTGAACTCAAAACTCAACTTGCCACTGCTAAACCGTACCGCAATTGGATCGAAAAGTCGCGATACTTTTTGGCCGATTTGCCTGACGCCAAAGACAAATCGCAAACTCAAGAATCTTTGTTAGATATACAGCAGGCTTTCGGTTATACGCAAGAAGATGTGAAGTTTCTGATCGCGCCAATGGCCGCATCGGGAGAAGAAGCCACCGGTTCGATGGGTAACGATGCCGCACTGCCGATTCTGTCTACAAGAAGCAAGGTTCTCTACAATTATTTTAAACAATTGTTCGCGCAGGTAACGAATCCGCCAATTGACCCGATTCGCGAAGAAATTGTCATGTCGCTAACGACTTTCATTGGCCCCAAACCCAATTTGCTTGGCATCGATGAAACAGACCCTCCGTTGCGACTGGAAGCGCATCAGCCAGTGTTGTCAAACGACGATATCGCCAAACTGCGAAGCATACATAAAGCGACCAAGGGGCAATTCAAATCGCTCACTCTGGATATAACCTATCCCGCGAAACAAGGTGCCAAAGGTTGCGTTGCCGCGCTCAAAGAATTGCGTAAAGCAGCCAGCAAGTCAGTCGCCGACGGTTACAACATTTTGATATTGTCGGACCGCAATGTTTCGCGCGAGCGAGTTGCGATTCCTGCGTTGCTGGCGACCTCCGGCGTGCATCATCATTTGGTCAGTGCAGGTTTGCGCACTAGTACCGGCTTGGTTATTGATACCGGCTCGGCGCGAGAAACGCATCATGTTGCATTGCTGGCAGGTTACGGCGCAGAAGCTATTTGTCCGTGGCTGGCATTCGACACAATCGCAGCAATAGCCGATCAATTGCCCGGTAGTATTGATGCCAAGGAAGCTAAAAAACGATTTACCAAGGGTATCAATAAAGGACTGCTGAAAGTGATGTCGAAAATGGGTATTTCGACCTACCAGTCCTATTGCGGCGCTCAAATATTTGAAGCGATTGGTTTGAATGCCGATTTTGTTTTGGATTATTTCAAAGGTACGGCAACCCAGATAGAAGGAATCGGTTTAACGGAAGTTGCTGAAGAAGCAATTCGAATGCATCAGGATGCTTTTGGTAATGATCCGGTTCTGGCGAAAGTTTTTGTTGGCTCCGGTACCAGGAATTTATCGGTATGGCCTAAAGTATTACGAGTCTCTTCATAGCCGGTGTCCGGTAAAGGTTTATCAATGACAACAA
>CAIWKC010000358.1 GCA_903913145.1 uncultured Gallionellaceae bacterium
ATGACCTTGCGCAAGCTGGGTACTCGGCTGCACGGGCATCCGCACAATCTGGCTTTGCCCGGAATTGAAACCTCCGGCGGCCCGCTGTCGCAGGGTTCCAGCCAGGCAGTGGGGTTTGCCTGGGGCCTGAAACTGGACAAAAAGCCCAACCGCGTTTATTTGGTGGTATCCGACGGCGAACAGCAGGAAGGCCAGACCTGGGAAGCGGCAATAAGTCGAGCGTGGTTTGCAAGCTCACTTCAAAAGTACGCAAGTTACGATTATTAATTCCGATTAATGGTGTAGATAGTTTAAGAGCAGTTTCCAGTTCATCTCCGTCATGCACTTCGACCAGTACAGCCATACCCAGTTGCTGGGCGAGTTTTTCGAATTCACGCATTTTGCTCAGCGTGAGCGCCGAGGCGATCAGCAAAATGGCGTCTGCTCCCATCGCCCGTGACTGATAGATTTGATATTTATCCACAATGAAATCTTTGCGCAGCACCGGCAAGTTGCAAGCTGCACGGGCCTGCTTGAGGTAATCTGCATTGCCTTGAAAAAACTGCTCGTCGGTGAGCACAGATAAACACGCTGCGCCATGACGGGCGTAGCTCTGCGCGATTTCGTCCGGACGAAAATCCGCACGAATCACGCCTTTGCTCGGGCTGGCTTTTTTGATTTCGGCGATAACAGCCGGTTTGCCGGAAGCAATAATGCTGCGAATGGCCGCAATAAAATCTCGCACCGGCGGGGCTTGTTCAGCCTCGGCACGCAATTGGGGTAAAGGTTTGGCCGGTTTAGCGGCGGCGACTTCCTGCGCTTTGACGGCGAGGATTTTTTTCAGGATATCGGACATGAAGTGTTCCTTGTTGCTTGTCATTCCCTGATTCCGTCATTCCCGCGCAGGCGGGAATCCAGTGCAGTTATCAAAATGCATTTGATTTCGTCCTGCTACGCAGGGTTTTATAATCATCTGGATTCCCGCCTGCGCGGGAATGACGGAATCAGGGAATGACGGGTTTGATAGTTAATGACGAAAATTAATAATTCGCGCATTCTACACCGCCGTCATTCCCGCGTAGGCGGGAATCCAGTAGAATCTATCCTATGCAACCCGCCGTTTATATACTTGCAAGTCAACGCAACGGCACTCTATATACGGGCGTAACGAGTGGCTTGGTTAAACGGACGTGGGAACACAAGGAAGACATTGTTGCTGGATTTACCACAAGGTACGGAGTACATTTACTCGTTTACTATGAGTTGCATGATGAAATAGTTGCCGCGATAACTCGCGAGAAACAAATTAAAAAATGGAATCGCGCCTGGAAGATTAGGTTAATTGAGTCGACAAATGCAGACTGGCGCGATTTGTGGTTTGAGATTTTATAAGCTTCGTCATTCCCGCGAAGGCGGGAATCCAGTGCATTTATCAAACATGCCTTTGATTTTGTCCTGCTACGCAGGGATTTATTTCTTGCTGGATTCCCGCCTACGCGGGAATGACGTGACAAAGTTGTGAATGACCAAGTTTGGCAAGTTGGAATATTAAGGTAGTCATGGAAGACATCAAGCAATACATGAAGTCCGTTGGGCAACAAGCCCGCGCTGCTGCGCGCCTGATGGCGCAAGCCGAAACCGCTGTGAAGAACAAAGCATTGCTTGCCATTGCAGAGGCCATTCTCAAAGACAGCGCATCACTCATTACCGCGAATGCCAAAGATGTTGCCTCAGCCAAAGGCCATGGCTTGGATGATGCATCGATTGATCGCCTGACGCTCACTGAAAAATCAATTCGAAGCATGGCTGAAGGTTTGCAGCAGATCGCGCAATTAGCCGACCCTATCGGCGAGATCAGCGACATGAAGTATCGGCCTTCCGGTATTCAGGTGGGCAAGATGCGCGTGCCGCTTGGCGTGATCGGCATCATTTATGAATCACGCCCCAATGTGACTGCCGATGCGGCGGGTTTGTGCCTGAAGTCAGGTAATGCGGCTATTCTGCGCGGCGGCTCTGAGGCAATCCATTCCAATCAGGCGATTGCAGCTTGCGTGCATGCGGGGCTGAAGTTTGCCGGTTTGCCGGAAACGGCTGTGCAGGTGGTCAACACAACCGACCGTGCCGCCGTGGGTGAACTGATTACGATGAAAGATTATGTGGATGTTATCGTGCCACGCGGCGGCAAGGAATTAATCGAGCGCATTTCCGCCGAGGCGCGCATTCCGGTGATCAAACATCTGCACGGAATATGCCATGTTTACATTGACGACGAAGCCGATATTGACAAGGCTATTCGCATTGCCGACAACGCCAAGACGCATCGCTATGGTGTGTGCAACGCAATGGAAAGCTTGCTGGTAAATGCAAACATCGCGGACAAAGTATTACCCGCATTGTGCAAAATATATCTGGACAAAGGCGTTGAATTACGTGGTGATGATGCGGCACGCAAACTGGTTGCGCAGATGATAACGGCGACTGAAGAAGACTGGCACACAGAATATCTCGCTGCCATTCTCAGCATACGCGTGGTCGCTGATCTGGACGAAGCGATTGCGCATATCGACAAATATGGTTCACAGCACACTGATAGTATCGTCACTGAAAATTACACCAAGGCGATGCGCTTCTTGCGCGAGGTGGATTCCTCCAGTGTGATGGTGAATGCATCAACGCGCTTCGCCGATGGCTTTGAGTACGGATTGGGTGCCGAAATCGGTATTTCAACAGACAAAATACACGCACGTGGGCCGGTAGGTTTGGAGGGGTTAACATCGCAGAAATATATTGTGTTGGGAAGCGGGCAGATTAGGGTTTAAACATCGCACATTGGAATATCTTCGATAAGCCAAAAAGTACTTGTGGGAGCGCAATTTATTGCGCGATAGATTTGAAACAAAATCGCGTAATAAATTGCGCTCCCACATTGAGAGTTTCAGAATAAATTGTATTTTTGAATAAGGA
>CAIWKC010000359.1 GCA_903913145.1 uncultured Gallionellaceae bacterium
CGCTTTCCACGCTTGCAGAACACTTTCTCGCAGCCAACGCAAGGCTTCAAGGCTTGATAAATAAAAATCAATATTTTGTGTAATCCGAAACAAAAGTGGGATCCGTGAAACCCTCCTAAGCGTTGAATTCTGTGAAAAATTCCTTCTCCGTCATCTTTAATAAAAATTTCTGCATCAAGCGCTGTGAGATTAAATTGAATCTTTAGCGCCTTACCTTCAGAGTGATCAATCGCGTTATTTACCATTTCCGTAACTCCGTAATGCCAAATATCGCGCACATTCTCGTGTAAGTCACTCAGCAGAGGTGCTATGTTTTCAAGCCAGACAATATCCTCTTTCAACCCGGATATTTGAAATTGCCAAGATTTTTCAACAAGGGGAATAAGCCAAGAAACCTTGCCAGTCCTTCTTCCAGAAGATGCAATCTTTCCCTCTTTTTCAAGATTCTGCAGGTGTCGACTGGCTGCTTGCCTTGATATATCAAATTTTCTGGAGGCTTCTGTGGCTACATTTCTTGTCCTATTGCGGCACAAGCTCAATATATAAGACCTTATTTCCAGAGTTTGCTCTCTCATTTTTGTCAACTAAATAAATTATTCTGTCAACAACTATACATCCGATTGACAACATATCGAGTTTTGCTGACAACATAGAAGTCAGGCAATTGATTCCCGGCAAAGGCAACTACTAGGCGCTTGGCATAAGTTTTTCAAGTGCTGCTGATCGGTCAGTTTTCGATAAATGAGCTAGGGCAGCTACTATCAGATAAAAACTCGACAAATTACCGCCTTCTTGTTTGAGCAGGACCATAAATGCAGGAACCCAATGTGTGTATAAATTGACCGAGACCAGCGTTGCATTATTTATGGGTTGGCTAAACCAATGGTCGTAGCCGTTATAACCACTCCAACTATCCTTTAGCGCGGCATACTCACGATGTATGTCAGCAATCGCCTCTGATTTTGCGTGTCGCTTTTCGTCTGGGGTATTTAACGTTGAATAAATTGTTAGTAACTTTCCTCGTAATTCAGAAAGTAGTTGATGGAATTCGCCTGCACGTTTTTGACGCTTCTCAAATTCTTGTTGTAACTCCGGTGATGCCGTTTTCTTTAGCCAACGCTGCATTCCTTCATTTTCCACGGAAGTCGCAAAAGATTCGTTGAAGGCGGTGTCACCCTCGACAAACACAACTTGATGCGCAAGTTCGTGGAAAATGGTGCGGGCAACTTCCTGGTCGCCATACCGCATAAATGTGTTTAGGATGGGATCATTAAAGTGCCCTAGTGTAGAGTAAGCCGGAACGCCACCGACATACGTGTCTGCGCCAGACTGCTTAAGTTTATTTGCTAAGTCGTCGGCATCCTTGTTGTCATAATAACCACGATAGTTTACGCAACCAACAATTAACATGCACCATTGTTGTGGTTCAATAGAAAATTCAGGTGCCGCAAAAACGTTCCAAACTGCAAAAGGTCGTCCGAGGTCGGCGTAGCTACGATAGCTGTCATTGTTAGGTAGAGCGAGTTCGATACTTGCAAAATCACGGATAGCTATAGCTTGTCTGAGGTGCTTGCGTAGCTCTGGCGAAGTATTAGTATCTGTTACGTAATCCGAAATAGGTCTGGCCGCATACATGAGTTTCATATGCCCTGACATTGCTTGGGCATAGTAGGAGATGTCACTGCACCCAGCCAGAAAGAATAGGAGCGAAGTCAGCAATAACCTAGCCATGAATAAAGTTCCCCGATCTAAGAAAATTAGCAATCTGTTCTGCGCAGATATTGGATACAAGCAAACCTGAGTGATTTAAGCGAAGCTCAATGCGGTCCTTCGCTTCTTTTATGTGGGTTTCATCCAGAGATACGACACCGTCATCAGGCTGCGAACTCAGTTATAAATCTTCCGGTGAATGCCTTGAAGTGTGTACCACAGCAAGTATTTGTACATCTTCTACTTCGATTCGATAGGCAACGATGTAAGGATAAGTTGATTAATTCACGAGTATCTTCACACCTTCCAGTCCTGCCGACATCTAGATAGTATAAAGGATTAGATTTTTTCGGGCGATGTAATCATGAATGTCGACAAGACAATTGCATGCATTCGGGGTGAACCGAATTCTCATGCGGCTTTGTCAGAATGTACAACGAAGAAATGATCCATCTCTGAGTCAGGAAAGAACTCTCTTCGTTTAGCCTGATCAAGGCCTTTTTGAATTTTGCTGCGGATATAGCTGTCATGCTCGATATAATGAAGTCAGTGCTTCATGAGCAAGTTCAGTTTCAGATCGGTGAGTTATTTTGGCCGGAGAATGTCAACCAAGAGCTTACATCCGCAATCGATACTGCACTTTCCGAAATCAGAAATACAACGGGTGTCTCAGGAAATTTGATGGCTAGAATTGAATTATTTTAACTTGAAGACGATTGTTAAATACCTGACATCTCGAAAGTTAATACGAAAGGTTTAGCAAAGCTGCGAATGAGATTACTTTTTGGTGATTCGCAAACCCTGGTTTACAATTGGAGTGGTAAAAACGCACGGCGGAGAATGAAGGATTAAATATTATGTTGAGATTGTTTTTCAAGGGAATACGGCTATTGTTATTGCCATTTATGCTACTTTGGTCAAAGTTAGGCACACCGAGGGGAATAGTGCGCCCCGCTTCAGTTCAGCTGAATATCGATTCTGAATGTGCGAAATTAAAGCTCTACCATTTTACTAGCTGTCCATTTTGCATCAAGGTGCGTCACGAAATGGCGAGATTGTCTTTGCCGATTCAACTTCGAGAAGCGCAACGAAATATCAGGCAACGAGAAGAATTGTTACTGGGAGGCGGCAAGGTTCAAACGCCCTGTTTACAGATATCGGATGCAAATGGAAATATCCAATGGTTGTATGAATCAAGTGACATCATCAAATATTTACAGCAACGATTTTCTTGAAGGCAAGTTTTACGAAAGCGGGTGCTGGCTTAAAAACGCTTCCGAAACATTTTCAGCGCGTTTAGATTGCCCTGCTTCTTGAGTCACATTGTAATTCATGAGTTGTAAAATTCGGTAAACAGGATAAAAGTACTAGATAATCGGGATAAATATCTAGTACTTGTTTATGGTTTTTCTAGTACTATCTAACCACGAATATGGTTTGGAATAGTCTGATGTGTAATTTAGACAAATTAGAATTGGAATTCGAGATAGCAACGCTGATACATAATATCA
>CAIWKC010000360.1 GCA_903913145.1 uncultured Gallionellaceae bacterium
TCTTCGGCAAGTACGGTGTCGTTAGTTAATTCTGCCAGTACATTCTGTGCTGTCGTTTTATTGACTCTGCATAAAACTGCCACATGAATAGGAAGTTGCTGTTCCATGCTGACCGTCAATGCCAATTCGTAGGAATTGATCGCTACTTTTATGCGATCAGGGTTTTCTTCCGACTCACCGAGATGATGCAAAACAGCAGCCCGATTATTATGTGTCGCAGTGAGTTCGAATGCGTAATTGTCTGCATCGAGTGCGGCAAGCGCATTTTTATAGGCAACAACGGACTTTTGCAATTGACGGTTACCTTTAAGTAGCTTTCCGTACGCATGCAAATTATCACCAAGCTGAAGCATCGTAAACATCCAGTCTTCAGGAAACTTTTCTCGCGTCCAGACCAGCAGAGCTTTGGTATAGGCATCTATAGCGGCATTAAAAGGCTTGGTGGCCTCAAGTAGTCGACCAAGCGCCTGGTTAGCAGTGCCCAGGTTATATTGTGTGACAGCCCATTCCAATGGAGAGTTTTCTTGTGTGAGTTCCTCCAATGCCTTGCTGAAACACTGAATGGCCCGTTCAAACAATTCAGCATCTCTGCGCTGCTGCCCCAGTGCCGCCAAAATGTTTCCAAGTTGATTCTGAGCCTCAGCCCAAGCCAACGGCTCCTGAGCGTGATTTTGGTCTGTCAGCGCTGCCTCAAGCGTCTCGCGCAAGCTCTCATAGATTCTGGCGCTGAAACGATGCTGCTCATAATTTCCCCGCGTGTAGAGAAAATTATCCGCTACTGCAACTTTGGTATCTGGCGTAGCCGTTGCGGCCATCTCAGTACTTAGCCTACCTAAAGAATCTGCTAATGCTCGTTCTAATGCCTTATTGCGAGGGTAGAGTATGTAATTCGTTGAAAATTTCATTTTGCCCTATCGAGTATTTCATTGATGTCAGGATCGGCACCAACCGCTCCGCCAAGTTCGATCTCTTCCTCGGTCGCTTCACGTATGGACAAGACTTCCAGCATAAAAGTAACTTCTCTACCGCAAAGGGGGTTATTGCCGTCTACAGTTAAGGTCTTGTCATCGAATCGGGTTACGATAAAGTTTTTGGGCTCACCTTTTTCATTTTCCATGGTGATGGTCATGCCGATCTCGCGAAATTCTTCCGGTACATTTTCTATAAGATCAGTAAATACCAGCGATTCATCTCGCTCGCCGTACAACTTTGCAGTGTCTATCGGTACCTCAATGATGTCGCCGACTTTTTTACCATACAGTTCCTTGGTCACATCTTCCGACATCACATCATTCACGCCATGAACGTAAGCCAGCGGATAATCTACAGTTACCAATACGTCACCGGTCTTGTTATCGATGACCTTATAATTTAGTTCAACGAATTTTTCGTCTTCAATCGTATCTGACATCACTAGAGTGCCCTGATTGATGGTAAAGTTTACTTAGAACAGCGTAGCGCCGAAGATTCTCACCTTGTCCTTTTCATAGCCCAGAACAAGTCTTCCCAGCCATTCACTGTTATTTTTTTTGTTGATCACTTTATATAAAACAGTGACATATTCTCCACGGCGTATCATGCCGAGATACGAATAATCTTCTGACAGGTTTTTCGCAAGGTCGCTTCGTGCAAACTGCTTCCCCATTTCAACCTCATTCGCACCTGTGATAAATGAGCTTGAAAAATTACGCGTGAATGCTCCGTAGTTTCCTTCATTAGAGTACTTGATCAGATCGGCCCACATCGGGTGAGCAAACTCTAAAATCTCTTCATCTGTTTTTTCAATAATGTTCATAAAATATCTTACCTACAAGGTGTTTAATGATTTTATCTAATGCGATCTCAAATTACTCGCCGGTTAGATAAAAAAAGGACCAACAAAAATAAGCCGGTCCTTTCTAACATACTAACAAGTTATGGCAAATATATTTTAGTAAGCCTGGCTTAACAAAACCGGTAAATCAGGCCTGCATTTGCTTAGTGGTGGTCTACTGGCGCAGCTTTCTCTACATCACCTACGAGATGGTAGAGCGGTGCTTTTTCCATCGTGTACTCACCCGTCTTTGGGTCACGACGGGAAACGGTCAGCACGTGCCAGTTCTTGTCATCCAACTTCATGACATCACCACGGTAGTAGTATCCCGGCCAGCGTGTCTCTTTACGGAAAAGCGTATGATGGAACACACTTTCAGAAGTCAGGAAACGATGCTTCAGCTCCCATGCACGCAACAGTTCATGGATATCTGAGGCGGCAACCTTTTCCAGATCTTCACCCAGAATTGACATCTTCTTCAGGCCGATGTTCAAAAGCTTGTCGTTGGTCATGTAGTTGACACCAAATCCACCGCAGTACTCATCCATCATCTTCTGCAAACGATCAAGACCCTGTCTCGGATTGATGAAGTTGGGGTTAACGCTACCGGCAACCACTTCATTACTGAAAACATGGTAAGTTTCCAAAGGCTTGTATATCTGTTCCTTACGACGATTGATTTGAGCTTCAGAAACACGGATGCCCTCTGCTTTGCCATCATCAATATATTTACAGGCAGCTTTTGCAGCCAGACGACCTTCGGTGAAAGAACCCGAAGAGAAAGCGTGTGGTGTTCCGCCTACCGCATCACCGGCACCGAACAGACCTTCAATTGTCGTCATGCGGTTATAGCCCCAGAAGTATTCTTTAGGAGAAATATCTTCCGGACCCGAACACCAGGCGCCGCAACCGGTAGCATGTGAACCCATTACATAAGGTTCGGAGGTTGTCAGCTCAGGATTCTCGTACTTGGGATCAACATCTGTAGCTGCCCAAAGTACCGCCTGACCAACAGTCATTCCAAGGAAGTTGTGCCAGCCGATCTCTTCAAGGTGAGGATCCTGGAAGGCTTCCATGGTAACCATGTGAATCGGGCCGCGACCCGCATTCACCTCGTTGATGATCGCGTGGTTACGCAGGCAGGTTGGAATGGGCCTGTGAGTCCGGTGCGAAACTTCCGGGTCCAGGTATTCCTTGCCTACCATTTGCTGAAGTGCCGGGAACCACTTGGACTCGTACTCTTCACCGTAGCCATTCTGGGTATAGGTCTTGAGATGCAGGAAGTAGGCGCCGACAGGGCCGTAACCATCCTTGAAGCGAGCCAGCACGATACGGTTTTCCATTTGTGTCATCTTTGCACCGGCTTCGATCATCAAGCCATAGGCAGAACCCGAAGACCACGGCGCATACCAGACACGACCCGCACCTTCGCCAACAGAGCGCGGCTTGAAGATGTTGGAAGCGCCACCGGCACCACAGATAACTGTCTTGGACTTGAACACATGGTAGTTACCTGTGCGGACATTAAAGCCCACGGCACCGGCAACACGATTCTCTTTGGACTCGTCCATCAGGAGGTGAGTCACACAGATGCGGTTGAAAACCTTGTCCGCTGATTTCTTGGCTGCTTCAGCAACGATAGGCTTGTAGGATTCGCCATGAATCATGATCTGCCAACGCCCCTCACGCAAAAATGAACCCTTCTTCTGATCGCGCATGATGGGAAGACCCCACTCTTCAAAGTTATGCACAGCGGAGTCCACGTGGCGCGCCATGTCAAACAGCAGATCTTCACGCACCATCCCCATCAGGTCGATACGTGCATAGCGAACGTGATCTTCGGGATTGTTTTCGCCAAAGCGTGTACCCATGTAACAGTTGATCGCATACAGGCCCTGAGCTACCGCGCCAGAACGCATGATGTTTGCCTTTTCGGCGATGACGATCTTCTTGTTCTGACCCCAATATCTTGCTTCGAATGCCGCACCCGTACCGCCCAGGCCCGCACCGACAACCAGGATGTCAATATTGTCTTCAATAATTGTCGAGTAGTTCATCAGTATTGCACTCCCTCTTTGATTTCCAGACCATTAGATTGCAGTGTGTGCAATCCACCGTCATCCATGCGAATGTATTTAGGCTCATTGAAAAGCAGTTGGCTGTCGCGCATTTCCTTGCTGGGGGCGGGCACTTTTGCGAGATCCGGTGTCGCCGAGCCCCAAGGCTTGGTCGTGATAGGCGCCAGCAACTCCATATCTTTCTTGCCGTTGCGGAACTTGATGCGCCACGCAATCGTGCCTTTCTCTTCATCACGGATCACGCGAACACTGTGTCCAAGTGGTGCAAAGTCGGCATAACCGCGTACATCAATCGCTTGGTGCGGGCAGGCTTTTACACAGGAGTAACACTCCCAACACATGTTGGGTTCGATGTTATAAGCACGACGCAGCTTTTTATCGATGTGCATGATATCGGACGGGCAGATGTCAACGCATTCTCCACAACCATCACAACGCGTCATATATACAAAGGTAGGCATAATATATTCCTCTATTTCTTATAGCAAATTAGTCAAGACAGCATTAGTAGTGTTTTGCTCTTTCAGCCTTGATGCAAAGTCCCATGTTCGGCGGGTTCTTGCCCATATACATAGGCACATCCGGGAACTTGCGCTGTACTTCAGGATCCGTCAGGTCATAGTCGGGAGGCAGATTCTCGCGTCCACCGTCGGCCATGATGACGCGCTTCTGAAAGGCCGCAGCTGGCTTGAAGAACATGTGGGCAAACTTGGACCAATAAACACCGCCAAAGAGAACAGTGCTGGACAGGATGAACAAGACGAAGAGTATGTTTACTCCGCCGCCAGTAAATGACCAGATCAATGCGAAAGTTGCGGTGGCCAAAAGCGAGAGAATAAACAAATCCGCACGCTCGAACCGAAACCATGGAAGTCCTTCCGCAGAAACATCCACGCGGATAGCAAACCAAAACCAGTACCCACCCACGGCCAGCATCAGTGCACCGATATGCCATAGTGTTGGCACCATGCTAGATATATTCGCTGCAGGAGAGAAGATCATGATTGCTGTAGTCACAATAAATATAATGGTTCCCCACATGGTCAACAGATGGGAGAGCCTACGTCTAGGATTACTGAATTCACCCGAAGTCAATACCTCTTTTACCAGCACTGAAGTGGCGATCGCTACCTTTTCACCACTATCCACTGATCTTTTTGCGCTCTTCTGCGCTTTTTTCGCATTTTCGAAAAAGTACTGCGCGCTCTTTTTATGAATCATGTCAAGTATCGTCCCGCCCATGACCAGCAGAATCATCACGACGATATACCCCTGCATGTAGACGGTTGGAATCGATGCCGAAAGGTCGGCAAAGGGATTGCTTGTGAACATTAGTTTCTCCTCAAAAATTGCAGTTACTGGCACAAAAAATTCTTCACTTTATGAACTTACCACTATTACTTTTCACCTTCTTCCAAACTCGCGTAATAGGCACGCAAAATCTCCAACACCTCGGGGCGGCTGAATTCTGCGGGCACATCTGCTCCTTCTGATAGCATCTTGCGTAATTGGGTTCCTGATACTTGTAATCTATCAGCATCGCTGTGAGGGCATGTGCGCCCCGAGGCCATGCCACCGCACTTGTAACACCAAAAAGAAACATCGATTTTGAGCGGCTGGGTTTCAAGTGCGTTTTTGGGAATTTTATCGAAAATATGATGTGCATCAAACGGGCCGTAATAACTTCCGACACCGGCATGATCGCGTCCGACGATCTGATGCGAGCAACCATAGTTTTGACGGAAAACCGCATGCAACAAAGCTTCGCGCGGACCGGCATAACGCATATCCAGCGGATAGCCTGCTTGAACAATGGTTTTGGCAACAAAGTAATTTTTGGTCAGCGCAATGATAGCGTGGGTGCGAACCTCGGCGGGAATGTCACCGGGTTTGAGATTACCCAGCAACGAGTGAATCAGAACGCCATCGCAAACTTCGATAGCCACTTTGGCTAAATACTCATGGGAGCGGTGCATGGGGTTGCGGGTTTGAAATGCGGCTACCTTGCTCCAACCCAGGTTTTCGAACAATGCTCGCGTTTCAGCCGGTGTCATAAACATCGAACCGTATTTTTGTGGAAATCCGCCTTGCGATAATACTTTTACCGGGCCTGCAAGGTTAACTTCGCCTTGCTCCATAACCATCTTCACGCCGGGGTGCTTGGGGTCTGTGGTGCCGAATACGGTTGCGCATTCGTGCGCTTTGTCGATGGTGTATTTTTCACTGACCACCATGGTTGCAATAATGCTACCGTCGTCGGAATCGAGCAACGCAACACTTGCACCTGTTGATATGCTTTCAGCAGTTTTTGTGTCGGTTGAAAGAGTGATGGGGATAGGCCAGAAAAGACCGTTAGTCATTGTCATGCCATCGCAGACACCCTGCCAGTCTGCATGAGTCATAAAGCCGTCAAGGGGAGTAAAACCTCCGATGCCGAACATAATGAGATCGCCTTTTTCGCGAGAACTTACCTTCACTTTTGGAAAAGCGCGGGCTTGATTTATTTCGGCGATCAGATCTTCACCCACGAGCAATCGAGGATTCAGATTTCCCCCGCCATGCGGGTTTACCAATGCCATATTTTTCTCCCTATGCAATGCGATTGCTTATAAATATTCAGGTGCCGCACAGTAGAGCAACAGCACCAAAACAGCGATACCCCTCATGGGTTGAGGGTTGACCCCCTCTTACGGGTTATATCTCGCCCCCTCATCACGGTGATGGTGACAGCGACACGCTGTAAGCATACTTGCGCACCATAAAAGCCGACTATTTTGTTCAGGCTGATGTGTTTCGATAATCTCGATAATTTAGCCAAAAAAAACCTTATGTCTTCGACTCCTTTACACGATCCATTTGCACCACCCGTTGCGGATGCAAAAACCGAGGTGCGCAATACAACCTGTTACATGTGCGCCTGCAGGTGCGGGATTCGTGTTCACTTGCGAAATGGCGAGGTACGCTACATTGACGGTAATCCAAATCATCCTTTGAACAACGGTGTTATTTGTGCCAAAGGATCCTCCGGTATCATGAAACAATATTCTCCGGCGCGACTAACCAAGCCATTGCGGCGTAAAGCCGGAACAGAGCGCGGGGCAGGGGAGTTTGAAGAAGTCAGTTGGGAAGAAACATTTTCAATTCTAGGCGAACGCTTGGGAAAGATTCGCGCCACCGACCCCAAAAAATTTGCGCTGTTTACCGGGCGTGATCAGATGCAAGCCCTGACAGGATTGTTTGCGCGCCAGTTTGGCACGCCCAACTATGCTGCGCATGGCGGTTTCTGTTCAGTAAATATGGCGGCCGGAATGATCTACACCATCGGCGGTTCATTCTGGGAATTCGGTGGCCCCGATCTGGAGCGTTCAAAACTGTTCATCATGATCGGCACTGCTGAAGATCATCACTCCAATCCGATGAAAGTCGCGCTGTCAAAATTCAAGCGCGAGGGAGGGCGATTTATCTCCATCAATCCTGTGCGCACCGGTTACTCCGCGATAGCAGACGAATGGGTACCGATCCGTCCGGGTACGGATGGTGCGCTGATGCTGGCGCTGATTCACGAACTCATTGCACTTGGTCTGTATGATAGAGATTTTCTGGTGCGTTACACCAATTCAGGGCAATTGGTAAACCTCGATGCGGCACATGACGAGTTCGGCATGTTTGTGCGTACAGAAGTTCCCGAAGAAGAGGGTTGCTACGACCCGCAAAATAAATTGTGGTGGGATCGTAATACCAACAAGCCGGTGGTGACACACAAAGAAGGTGCGGATCCGTTCCTGTTCGGAGAATTCAAATTGTCAGACGGAACACCGGTCAAGCCTGCTTTCCAGTTGTTGAAGGAAAGAGTCGAAGATTACACACCGGAATGGGCTGAACAGATTACCGGCATT
Source organism: uncultured Gallionellaceae bacterium (assembly GCA_903913145.1). Lineage (GTDB taxonomy): Bacteria > Pseudomonadota > Gammaproteobacteria > Burkholderiales > Gallionellaceae > PALSA-1006. The sequence goes on from CAIWKC010000360.1 coordinate 7,788, forward strand.
TCTGCCGAAACGATTCGCCGTCTGGCTCATGAAATGGGTATTACCGCGCGCGATCAACAGATTGAGTTACCGATTGCGTGGACTGATTCCTGGGGCAAGGAACATGATTCTGTTACCGGCAATCCGGTATCATTCCATGCGATGCGCGGATTGGCTGCTCATTCCAACGGCTTTCAGACCATACGTGCGCTGTCGATTTTAATGACGCTGCTGGGTACGATAGATCGTCCCGGCGGCTTCCGTCACAAGACACCTTTTCCGCGTCCGATACCACCCTGCGCGCGCACGCCAAATGACCCGCGAGCAGTGCAACCGAATTCGCCGCTGGATGGTATGGCACTCGGCTGGCCGTCCGACCCTGATGATCTTTTTGTCAATGCGGATGGCACTCCGGTGAGAATCGATAAAGCATTTTCGTGGGAATACCCGCTGTCGGTTCACGGCTTGATGCACAATGTCATCACCAATGCCTGGCGTGGCGATCCATATAAAATCGACACGCTGTTATTGTTTATGGCGAACATGGCGTGGAATTCGAGCATGAATACCAGCGAAGTGCGCAAGATGCTCGTCGATAAAGAAGAAGACGGCGGATATAAAATTCCATTCATTGTGGTGTGTGATGCTTTTCATTCGGAGACGACAGCGTTCGCAGATTTAATTTTGCCGGATACCACTTACCTCGAACGCCATGACGTGATGTCGATGCTGGATCGTCCCATTTCAGAATTTGATGGCCCGGTTGATTCGGTGCGCATTCCGGTGTTACCTCCCACCGGTGAATGCAAACCGTTCCAGGAAGTGCTGATCGAGCTTGGCACACGTTTGAAACTGCCGGCTTTTGTGACTAAAGAAGGTCAGCGCAAGTACCGCAACTATCCTGATTTTATCGTTAACTGGGAGACAGCGCCGGGATCGGGTATCGGCTTCCTTTCCGGATGGCGTGGCAAAGGCGGCGAAAAAACCATGCGCGGCGAACCCAATCCCAACCAGTGGGAAATGTACGCCAAGAACGATTGCGTACATCACTACAAGTTGCCGCGCTCATACCAATTTATGCGCAACTGGAACAAAGGATATCTTGAATGGTCGCAACGAATGGGCATCACGCGCTATGCCGAGCCAATTTTGATTCACCTTTATTCCGAAGTGCTGCAAAAATTCCGTTTGGCGGCTCAGGGCAAGAGCATCACGCGCCAACCGCCTGCTCATCTGGCGAAGCGCGTTGAAACTTATTTTGATCCGCTGCCTTTTTACTATGAGCCACTGGAAGCACAAACCAGTGACAAACTGAAATATCCACTTTCAGCGCTGACGCAGCGTCCGATGGCAATGTACCATTCGTGGGATTCGCAAAATGCCTGGCTGCGGCAGATTCACTCTCACAACTACCTTTACGTTAACTCACGCACTGCTAAAGACGCAGGTATTGCCGACGGTGATTGGATCTGGGTTGAATCGCAATGGGGCAAAGTTCGCTGCATGGCAAGTTACAGTGAATCTTTGGAGCCGGGAACAGTATGGACATGGAACGCGATTGGCAAGGCTGCCGGTGCGTGGAATTTGACTCCCGATGCGAACGAATCGCAACAGGGATTCTTGCTGAATCACATCATTTCTGAAGAATTGCCTGCCCAAGCAGACGGCAAGCGTTTTTCGAATTCTGATCCGATCACCGGACAAGCTGCCTGGTATGACGTGCGCGTGAGGATTTATAAAGCGGAGGAGGGTGAGCCTGAGCAGACCTCGCCCCAATTTGAACCACTGAAGAAATATCCCGGTATGAAAGAACATCCGAGTTGGTTGGCGTATTTTGGTGGCGGCAAGAAAAAGGACAATGCGAAATGACCCAACTGGCGCTTGTCATCGACTTAAACGTTTGCGTTGGTTGCCATGCTTGCGTGACCAGTTGCAAGGAATGGAATACTTCCGGTTCTGCCGGGCCTTTGTGTGATGAAAATCCTTATGGGGCAGATCCTACCGGTACTTTTTTTAATCGCGTGCAAACTTTTGAAATCGGACAATATCCGAACAGCGAAACGCTGCATTTTCCGAAATCCTGTCTGCATTGCGAAGATCCACCCTGCGTACCGGTATGTCCGACAGGTGCATCTTACAAGCGCAAAGAAGACGGTATAGTGCTGGTGGATTACGACAAATGTATCGGCTGCAAATATTGCACTTGGGCATGTCCGTATGGCGCGCGCGAGTTCGATGAAAAAGCCAAGGTGATGAAGAAATGCACTTTGTGTGTAGATCGTATTTACGATCAGTCTCTGGACGAGATTGACCGCAAACCGTCTTGTGTCAAAGCATGTCCGACCAGCGCGCGTTTATTCGGAGATGTACATGACCCCGAGTCGGAAATCTCCAAAGCAATTCGCGAAGATGGCGGTTATGCCTTGATGCCAGAATGGGGAACACACCCCGCCAATCATTATCTGCCGCGTCGCAAGACAAAACTAAAAATTCATAATGATGAACTGGAGCGCGCAGATAATCCGCTTAAAGTGGACGGCCTATTGCCCAAGCCGAACAAGAATGATCCTTCAATGGACGATGTTTCAGCCTGGTAAAGTATTTAGAGACACATAATTTATGAAACCTGCCTATTCTGTTATTTTTCTAACCACATTGATCGGTGCTGGGCAAGGATTGTTTCTTGCCTTGTTTACCCAACAATCCTATGCACTATTCGGGCAACTGCCGATGCAGGAAGATGGATTCTACGGATACGGCAGTGTTTTGGTTTTACTGTTACTGTGCGGTGGCTTGGTGGCTTCTTTCTTTCACCTTGGACATCCGGAACGCGCATGGCGGACAGCAACGCAATGGCGCACCTCGTGGCTATCGCGTGAGGTTATCGTGTTGCCGGCATTCATGGGCGTTGTGTTTCTCTACGCAACCACACATCTGCTGGGTTGGAGACCGGTGCTGATCACCTTGCCCAGCGGACTGGAGATCGATCTTAGTATTGCATTGGGTGTAGCCGGTACACTGTTGGCTTTTACCTTGTTCATCTGCACCGCAATGATTTACGCTTGCCTGCGTTTCTTGCGTGAATGGAATAGCCCGTTGACAGTCATCAACTACATATTGCTTGGTGGTGCCTCCGGCTTTACGCTGGCGACGGCGTTTGCAGCCGTGATTGCCCCCTTGCAAGCCAACTTTTTTGGTGGTTGGGCGATCATTATTACCTTGCTGGCCTTTGTGGGCCGAAGCGCTTCATTGTTTCGCAATTCCCGACTCAAACCGATATCCACTATTCAAACGGCCATTGGTATCAAACATCCGCAAATCGTACAAAGATCTAAAGGAGCAATGGGCGGCACTTTCAATACACGCGAATTTTTTCACGGCAAGAGTGAAAAATTCATGCGCAGAATCAAACCAGGTTTCATATTGTTTAGCTTCATGCTGCCTTTACTATTGTTGTTCCTGGGTTTGTCTTCAGCTTCAGCGCTTTTGCTGGGAGGCGCATTCATTGTGCAATATTCGGGCTTGCTGGCAGAACGCTGGTTTTTCTTTGCCGAAGCTAAACATCCGCAAAATCATTATTATCAAGGAAAAGCCTGATGTTGAAAGAAGTCACTTCAAAACTGCGAGATACCGCGATATTACTCAAAGCAAACGCGCTGTTGCTGTTGCTTACGTTGTCGCTGTTTACTGCTGGAGCCTATGCGGCAGAAAGTCTACCGGTTGTGAGTAGCATGCCGTGGTGGGGTTGGGCATTGTCGCTGTTTGTAACTTGCTTCTTTTTGGGAATTGTTGCAGTTCCTTCAGGCGTGGGGGGCGGCGTGCTATTTGTGCCTATTGTGGGCGGTTTCTTTCCGTTTCATTTGGATTTCGTGCGTGGTGCGGGTTTGTTGGTTGCATTAGCGAGTGCCTTGGCAGCCGGCCCTTCATTGCTGCGCGGAGGGCTTGCCGATTTGCGTTTAGCGTTACCACTCGCAGTGTTGGCATCTGCCAGTTCCATCGCGGGTGCCATGGTCGGCCTCGCAATACCAGCCAATGTGGTTCAAATTGCCTTGGGTGGAACCATCCTCGGTATTGTTACGCTGATGGCGATGGCAAAGAAATCAGAATTTCCCGAAGTCGCGGCACCGGATAAATTATCATTAGCATTGTCAATGAATGGTATTTTTCACGATGCCGCACAAAATAAAAAAATCGCATGGCAAGTACACCGCACTCCTATAGGATTAATGCTTTTCATCGGCATCGGTTTCCTTGCCGGACTTTTTGGGATGGGGGCGGGATGGGCGAATGTTCCGGTGCTGAATCTCCTGATGGGTGCACCGCTTAAAGTATCGGCAGGAACATCGAGTTTTATCCTGACGCTGGTTGATTCTTCAGCAGCCTGGATATATTTGAACAAAGGTGCTGTGCTGGCAATTATTGCGGTACCCTCGGTGATTGGTATGATGCTGGGGGCATTAATAGGAGCAAGGTTGTTGCATGTGCTCAAGGCCTCAGTCGTGCGCAAGATGGTGATTTCGCTGCTGCTGTTTGCCGGGCTGCGTGCCTTATTAAAAGGATTGGGAATCTGGGTATGAGTAATGTTGAAAAAGATTCATTTATATCTGTAGAGCAGCAGCGCTATGCAACTTGGTTGAGCTGGGGCGCTCGCTCAGGTTTGGTCATTCTCATCCTGTCGTTTCTGGCCTACGTATTCGGCTGGCTGCCGGCGCGGATTCCCCTGGAACAAATGCCCAACGTGTGGAATTTATCCACACATGAATATTTGCATCAAACTGGGGCGCCTACAGGCTGGCATTGGTTCACCATGGTTGGACAAGGTGACTTTGCCGGGCTTTTGGGTATTGCCTGGCTGTCCGGATGTTCGTTGCTGTGTTTGTTGGTGGTCATGCCGATTTACGCGCAACGTAAAGATTGGATATTTGTAGCCTTGTGTGTGATAGCTTTGCTCGTGCAACTGCTGGCTGCATCAGGTATTTTGACTGTAGGCCATTAAAGGGTATTGTAATGAATTATCCATTCAGCCGTATTTTGTTGGCCACCGAGCATAGCGAATTCGATGCCGGGGCTGAGAGACTTGCCTATGCAATGGCGAAACGCTGCAACGTACCTTTGCGCGTGGTTGTTCCTTTGCTGAGTAATCCCGAATATGAGGCCGAGATGCCGGAGATGGCATTGCGGGTAGAACAAGAAGCCGGAGGCAAGATTGCCGAATTGCGCAAACAAGCTGAATCCTTTGGCATACAACTAGATGTTCATGTTAGACGAGGCAGAGATATTCATACCGAAATCGTCAATGAAGCACGCGAGTCGGAAACAGATCTGATTGTTATCCGCCGACGCGGAAAGCCCAGTTTTCTTGCGCGTATGCTGGTTGGAGAAATGGTTAGCAAGGTGATCCGAGATTCCACGTGCAGTGTATTGCTGGTTCCGCGTGCTGCAGAATTCTGGAGCAAACGTATTCTCGCTTCAGTAGGAGATACGCCTGGAGCCTCCAATATATCCCGAACAGCGGGAATGATTGCGAGCGTTTGCGATGTACCTTTGACCGTTTTGACTGTAGCCTCCGAAGCAGATTCAAAGTCGGTCACGAGTGCGAGAAATTCAAATAAGTCGAATGTTGAGCTTGCATCGGCTATTTCGGGGAAAGTGACGGGAGAAATACGCGAGGGCAAACCTGTTGAGCAGATTATCGCGGCTGCAAAAGAAACAGCAGCAGACTTGGTCGTGATTGGAAGGCAACGCTATCACCTTGTCCCTTTCGGTCATCAGAGCATTATGCAAAGCATCGCGGGTAATATGGATGTACCTACCCTAGTTGTGGCAATATAAGCATTTCCTTAAAGATAACACTATCGGGTTATTTTCTTTACCCGTCAAGGGTATGGACGCAAACTTGAGGAGCGTCCTTAATTACGTACTAGCGTCGGCGTAGTTTGGGACAAATATTAACCAGTAATAATTTATTAACCAGTAGGAGATAAGTAATGAAATTTGATAAAGAATTTGATGCCAGCGGAATGTCTTGCCCGTTGCCTATCGTGAAGACCAAAAAATCGCTAACTGACATGGCTAGCGGGCAAGTGCTCAAAGTTATTTCAACTGATAGCGGATCGGTAAAAGACATGCAGGCCTTTGCGGACCAGACTGGTAATACTCTCGTTTCAACAGCTGAAGAGGGCGGTAAATACGTTTTCTTTATGAAGAAAAAGTAATTCATTCAGCACAATTTATTAGGGAGCAAACATGGCAAAAAAAATGGCGATTATCGCTACCAAGGGAACACTGGACATGGCGTACCCGCCGTTCATTCTGGCTTCCACTGCGGCAGCACTCGGTTATGACGTGCAAGTATTTTTCACATTTTATGGCCTGCAATTGTTACGCAAGGATCTGTCCAACGTAATGATCAGTCCTCTGGCTAATCCAGCAATGCCGATGCCGATACCCATGCCGGTGATGGTGCAAATGTTGCCTGGTATGGAAAGTATGGCAACCATGATGATGAAGCAAAAACTCAAAAAACATGGAGTTGCCTCTTTAACGGAGTTGCGTGAACTTTGTCTCGAAGCAGATGTTAAGTTCATTGCATGCCAGATGACCGTCGACCTGTTCGAATTCGACAAGAGCGAATTCATCGAGAATGTTGAATACGGCGGTGCGTCTACTTTCCTCGGTTTTGCCGGAGATACGGATATCTGCTTGTTTATTTAAACCGAAGATAATTTTAAGTTGTTGCAACACCTATTTTACTAAAAAAACTCAGGGAGATTTTGAATGAAGATGAAAATAATAGTTGTATCAATGTTCGCTGTAAGCGCAATCGCTTCACAGTTAGCTTACGCTACAAACGGCGATGAAATGATGGCTGTCGGCTCTCAAAGCACTGCACTAGGTGGAACTGGGGTTGCAAATTTCATGGGAGCTGAAAGCGTATGGGCTAACCCTGCGATGCTAGGTAAATCCAAAGGCTCAGAAGTCACTGGTGGTGTAAATCTATTTACTCCAAAAGTGACCAACACAGGTATGCCTGGCGCTGGCGGCGTTGCTCAAGATAGCAAAGCATCAACAAATTATATCCCTGATATATCCTATTCCAGCAGAATTAGCGACAGCTTGAGCTATGGTGTCGCGGTGGCAGGTATTGCCGGGATGGGTGTTGACTATGAAGGTGCACCGGCTACGCATATTTATGCTAAGTCAGCATTGAGCATTTTGAGAGTGCTTCCGACTATCGCCTATAACGCACAAAACTACGGCCTAGGTTTTTCACCCATATTCCAGTCAGGCTCATTAAGACTTTCTTTCAGCAATCAAGGCGCAGATCCTAATCCAACTGGAAAATTTGATTCCAGTACCGGATTTGGTTTTTCTTTAGGTGGATATTTCAATCCGACATCGGTAATGACAATTGCCGCATCGTATCAGACTGAAATTGCGGCTAAATATGGCACACAGATATCTTCAGCAGGCAATTACTTTGGTTTATGTCAATCTGGTCCCGGCTGTACAGGTAACTCACCATTTGCTGATGATTTGAATCAGCCGGCACAAATAAAGGCTGGACTTGCTTACTCATTGACCGAAAACTTCACAGTGACTGCTGATTACAAATTAATTCAATGGGGAAGTGCAAAAGGCTATAAAGATTTTGACTGGCAAGATCAGACGGTTGTTGCTATTGGTGCAAAATATACTGCCAATGATTTTTGGTTAGGCTTGGGTTACAACAACGCTAACAACCCAATTGGAACATTGCCGGCAGCAGGAGCAACGCCATCAATGTACCGAAACGCTGCAATAAATGTGTTCAATAATATGTTCTTCCCTGCTGTAGTTACGAACACATATACTTTGGGCGGCGGTTACAATATCTCCAAGGCCATTGCTGTTGAAGCATCTGCTGTGATGACACCTCAGGTAACGACAGCAGTAGATGCTAGCGGAATTATGAATTTTGCGTACCAAGCTCCAGGAACATACCTTAACACCACAACGCATTCTCAACAGGCTTATTCTGTATCGTTGCGTTACAAGTTCTAAGAATACGAATTTTTAAGCTCAGATGTAATATTAAAGCCCGCGAGTTTCGCGGGTTTTTTTCTTTAGTGCCACAAAGAAAAAATGGAAAATGATTAACTGTCATGTGCACTATTTTTAGTTGCCAAAAGCAACATCTGCGTCAGTTCTGCCGCAGAATTAATACCCAATTTGGCCCTTAAATTCTGGCAATGCACCTGAACCGTTCTTTCAGAAATATCAAGCCGCATGCCTATTGTCCGGTAAGGTAGTCCTTCAGCAACGAGCTTTGCCACTTCCATCTCGCGTGAAGATAATTTTTTCAAACGTTCAGACAACGTCAGCTTGGCCGCGTTTTCTTTATGCCATAAGAGATCACGGTTCACCGCTTGGCTGACTGCATCCAGCAATATTTGATCTTTAAACGGTTTCTCGATGAAGTCGCAGGCTCCAAACTTCATGGCTTGAACAGCGATTGTGATATCGGCATGACCAGTTAAAAAAATGATTGGAATATGAATATTTCGCTCGTTAATTATTCGCTGTAATTCCATACCGCTCATCAGAGGCATGCGCACATCCAGAATTAAACATCCCGGTTGTTGTGAATGTTCATCTAACTCAGCAAGAAAGTTTTTTGCAGAGTCGTAGGCAACGACACGCCAGCCGACTGACTCTAGCAAAAAGACAAGTGCTTGACGCAAAGATGCGTCATCATCTACAACAATAATAAGGGGGTTTAAAGAGTTATCCATCGTGGTGGAATTCAGGTAAATAGAGAATGAAAACGAGTCCGGGAGGGGGGGAGCAGGGATGGACACTAAGCCTGCCGCTATGTGCTTCCAGAATACTCTTGCAAATGGCCAGACCAAGCCCGAGCCCTTCTGGTTTGGTGGTAAAAAACGGCTCAAATAAATGAACTAACGTTTCTGAGGTGACTTGAGGGCCGTGATCAATCACCGCAATGGTCACGTCACCACCGGCACGATCAAGAATGATGTTGATCACTCGATTTGCTGCAGGTAAGTCAACCATGGCCTCAGCCGCATTTTTCATCAAGTTAAGCAAGACTTGCTGCAACTGCATATGATCTGCTTCGAGCATTTTTCCTGATGGCAATCGGTTGTCTATAGTGACTGGGGGCAGATTTGGCAAAACACTTGCAAGTATGTTGATGGCTTCTTGTACGGTTTCGGCAATAGGACGAGTTTCGCGCACCCCCATTCTCTTGCGGGCGAAGGCGCGCACATTACGAATCACTTTGTCTGCACGAACCGTCTGCGCGAAAATCTCATTGTTTACTTTGGTGACCATGTCGACGTTGATTTGTCCGCTGGCGCAGTGCCGTTCAAGTCCTTGCGCGTAGGTGGCAATAGTAGCCAAAGGTTGATTGAGTTCGTGTGCCAAGGTGCTGGCCATTTCACCCAGAATGGATAAGCGTGCCATGTGTTCGGATTTTCTCTGCAAATCGCGCGCATGGGCTTGTGATGCACGTAGTTCGACGGTGCGACGCTTGACTAATTTTTGCACGCGTATGAAATGAATTATTATGCCGGCAATTAAGAGTAGGGCA
>CAIWKC010000361.1 GCA_903913145.1 uncultured Gallionellaceae bacterium
CCGGAAGAAAATTCGGGGGATGAAATCGACCGCTTGGCGATCAGTAGCAATAAGAATCAAATAATTCAGCAAGATGGAAACAAACCCAACATTCGGGTTGTAGTGCCCTTGGCGGCGGATAAAAGCTTCCACGGTACAAATTGCATTCAATGCCACGTAGTAGCCGAAGGTACAGTTTTGGGTGCAATAAGTTTGACGGGCAACCTGGAAAATGAAGTAAAAGAAATGAATAAGTTAAATATTCTATTGTGGGGTGGACAAGCAGGTTTGCAGATATTTTTATTTTTTCTGATCGGCGCACTTATACGCAACGTAGTCGAGCCCGCCCACAAGCTGGAACAAACTATGCTACTGATCAAAGCGAGCGGTGATCTATCTAAGCGAGCACCGGTAGGGAGTAAAGATGAAATTGGCCGAATGGCAGATGTATTTAATGAAATGCTTGAAAATTTTCAGAAAATAATACGGGAAGTGCATACGCACGCAGAAGATGTTAGTAACTCAGCTAAACAACTGGGTTCAAGTTCACATCAAGTTGCAGAGAATTCTCAGAGTCAAAGCACTGCTGCAACGAAAACTGCAACAGCGGTTAAAGTGATGAGTGAAAGCATTGAGTCGGTATCGGGAGTAACAGAGAAAGTAGCTAATCTCTCCAAAGAAAGCTTGATAAGGGCTAATGTTGGACAACAAAATCTGCAACAGATGGTAGAAGAAATAAATTGTGTGGAAACGGCTGTAAAGGAGATGGCTGGATCGGTAGCGGCGTTCGTAAAAAGTTCACAAAGCATCACCAGCATGACGCAACAGGTGCGCGACATTGCAGAGCAGACCAATTTATTGGCACTAAATGCGGCGATTGAAGCAGCGCGTGCCGGAGAACAGGGGCGCGGGTTTGCGGTAGTGGCGGACGAAGTACGCAAGTTGGCGGAAAAGTCAGCACAATCAGCGAGCCAAATTGATGAGGTTACCAGAACGTTGGGCGATCAAAGCAAACAAGTGGAACTGAGTGTCCAAAGCGGATTGCAGTCCTTACAGACGAGTCAGGAACATATCCAAGTCGTTGCTTCCGTATTAGTACAGTCGAACCAATCAGTGACTGATGTGAGTGAGGGCGTGGATAACATAACAACCTCGGTAAATGCTCAAAAGCACGCTAGCCAGGAAATTGCAAACAATATAGAAAACATTGCCAAAATGGCTCAGGGCAATAGTGCTGCTGTGCAAAAAAATGTTGAAGCAGTGAAAACAATGGAAAAATTGGCGGCCAATTTGAAAGTAACAGCCGGACGATTTAAGGTATAAAAAAGGGTAATTCAGATAAATTTTAAAAAATAATTCACATTGCCAGCAAAGTTTCAAGAAGCAATGCAAAAACTGATACCGAAACAAAACGAATAATGATCGGTAAATACATGGATATTCATCAGATGGAAAAAGCAGATGGTGATTTATAAAGTAAGGGTGAAAAAAAGATAACAGTTGCAGCATAAACAATTAATGAAACTTCCCAGTGGGAACGGAGCAAGAGACGGTCTGGCTTACACAGAAGCAGATGGCGGTGCTATTCGGAAAAGATGTGCGGACAGTTAACGAGCATATCAGTAACCTATTTAA
>CAIWKC010000362.1 GCA_903913145.1 uncultured Gallionellaceae bacterium
AGCTAAACCAGCGGCGAAAAAAGTCGTTGCCAAGAAACCTGCCGCTAAAAAAGTGGTAGCCAAGAAAGCGGCAGCTAAGCCTGTTGCTAAAAAAGCAGCGGCAAAACCTGCAGCTAAAAAAGTTGTTGCCAAAAAGCCAGCCGCTAAAAAAGTGGTAGCCAAGAAAGAAGCGGCCAAGCCTGTTGCTAAAAAAACAGCGGCAAAACCTGCAGCTAAAAAAGTTGTTGCTAAAAAGCCAGCCGCTAAAAAAGTGGTAGCCAAGAAAGCAGCGGCCAAGCCTGTTGCTAAAAAAGCAGCGGCAAAACCTGCAGCTAAAAAAGTCGTGGCAAAAAAACCAGCAGCCGGCAAGGGCATTCTCGGCGCGTAAACTTGCCGATAGGGCGGAAACTGGTTCTTGTTTCGCCCTTCCTGCAAATATTTTCAAGGCCGCGAGGTGCTGGCTTGGCCTTGGCATGTTGATATTTTTTCAGCAGGGGGTTTTGTTTAAATTGAATAATAGACGGTTGACTTGATTGGTGAAGTCAGTCTGGATATTTTGTTTAAATTGATACCCGGTTGCAAGTATGTAACATAACGTTAGTTCCCACATAAGGGTGGCTGGGTTGCTCGCCTTTGTGCTCCTTATTTTCTGATAAAAACAGTAGTTTTTTTGCATGCTGATTATTTTTCAGTTTCTGGAATAGCGCGTTTTTTCCACCTCTGTTTCACGCATACACTTTATTTTCACGCGTTATATTGTTAACAGGCTATATTGCCTTTACTCTATATTATTGTTTCGGAGGTTACGATGTCCACAACAAGCGGAATTTCTAATGTGCGCGCTGCATCTTTACCCAAGGCTGCGCCGACTAGTACTTCAGTCTCACCACACCAAAGGATTTCTAATCTATTTCAGCAAATTGATTCTTCAGGAACAGGGCGCATTACAAAAGCGCAGTTTGACCAAGCTTTTAATAAATTGAATTTGCCAGAATCGGTAAAGGGAATCGGTCAGGATGCAGCGTTTAGCAAACTCGATCCCGAAGGGACAGGTGTGGTTTCAAAGCAAGAATTTATGCGAGGTATGGAGTCGTTAATGACACAGCGCACCCACCAAGCTCGTAAAGATTCACCCGCAGAGGCAAAGTCGACACCTGCAAACAAGGTTCAGGCGAGCAACCCGGTTTCACAAAGTGCATCATTGAATTTGCCTCTTCCGAATGTGATGGGGTCGACTGGGAATACAATCAATATTACCGCTTAAGCGAAGTGTCAGTACTTCGGTCTGCTGATTTATCGAAAGTTATAGATTCCAAGCACACAGGGGACTTATTTAATCAGAAAAATGCTGGACAACCCCAAGAAAATAAAGAAGCCACAGCTGGTTGAAATAACAATGAGTAAGGCATTGGTGCCAACTGCGAAAGGTTTACGGACAAATTTTTGTAGTGTCAAAGGAATAAAACAACCAACCAGTGCCACCAGTAATTGGTTGAGCAGAATTGCACCTGCCAGTACCAAAGCCAGAGACACATTTTTATAAAGCAGTAACACAAACCCCCCCGCGATTCCACCCCAGACAAATCCGTTCAAAAGACTAATTGCAAGTTCTTTTATGAGTAAATGGGTAGTGGTTCGATCATTGTTTTGACCCTGAGCCAGTGAGCGACTTATTACTGTGTAGGTTTGGTTTCCGGAACAGATTGCCAGGCTGGCAACAATAGGCAACAGAGTGGCAAGCGCTACATATTCTTCTAAAATATCTTCAAAACTACCAATTACTCTAGAAACGATGAAAGCAGTGCACAGATTCAGGGATAACCAAATCCATCGGTTTTTTGCAGATTTCCAGACAGAGGAATAGATGTCTTCCTGTTCATGAAGTCCCGCGATGCTCAGCAACTCTTTTTCCGCATTGCCGAGTTCAAAGTTCACCACTGCATTGATTGGAAGTCGACCGAGTAACTTTCCGTCTTCATCTACAACCGGCACAGAAACCAGAACATAACGTCCAAAGACCTGCGCGAAATGTTCGGCTATATTTTCCGGGTGAAGGATAGGGATGTCACAGGTCATCAAATCAGCAACTGTGGCTTCAGGTTCATTGACGAGCAGCGTGCTCAACGGAAGGACGCCTTCAAATAAGTTATCACGGTCTACTACAAATAATTGGTCGGTATGATCGGGTAAATATTTTAAGCGGCGCAGGTAACGTAATACCGCCTCAACAGTTGAATCTTTACGGATGGTGATCACGTTGAAGTCCATAAGCGCACCAACGGAATCGTGCGAGTAGGACATTGCTGAGCGCAACTGCTCGCGTTTTTCAATGCTGAGTGACTTGAATATGTTACGCATGACAGATTGAGGAAGAAAGCAAGCCAGATCGGCCACTTCATTTATATTAAGTTGCGCTGTGCAGGAAATC
>CAIWKC010000363.1 GCA_903913145.1 uncultured Gallionellaceae bacterium
ACTCGGAACCCGTTTGGCACCCAGCAGGCTTTTGGCTAGTGTGGCCCAAAGAGCAGCGACTTTAAAATCCGAGTCTGTTGATTTATGATATTAATTTATCTTGAACTTCAGGGGAACCTGTGTCGCCCTTTGCTCTTTGATAATCGGCAACGATTTGCGATTTTTGTGCCGTGGTAATAGACATTTACTTCCCTTCCAATAAAAAAGTGCGACATTTTACCCTTTAATGGGCTACTTGCTCAAGATAAATTAATATCATAAATCAACAGACTCGGATTTTAAAGTCGCTGCTCTTTGGGCCACACTAGCCAAAAGCCTGCTGGGTGCCAAACGGGTTCCGAGTAATTCACCCAGTCCGACAAATTTCCCCGTTGAGTACAAGCGTATCTTGCCATCAGGCAAGCCCAGGTTTTTACCCAAGCGCTGGCCTTGTGCCATGCGCAGCAATTCCGTGGTATCCAGTTCCATCATGGGAAGGTCTTGCAGCATGCAATCCAAGGGCAAGATAGCTTCATCCCGTTGCGTAGCATCCATCGTCTCTAATTGCGGTAATGTGTAGGCTGCCGGCAATTCAAAATGAGCTATTGCAGTGCGGCGCAAAGCGATCAGATGTCCGCCACAACCCAAGGCTTTGCCAATATCTTCGCCCAGAGTGCGTACATAAGTTCCCTTGCTGCAACGTACGACGAATTCCAACTCGTTTTCGTTTAAGCTTACCAAACGCAAATCATGGATAAAAACATCACGCAATGCACGCTCGACTGTTTCGCCCTTGCGAATGTATTCGTACAGCGGCTTACCTTGATGTTTAAGCGCGCTATACATGGGGGGAAGTTGCTGGATCGCACCACAAAAGCGTAACAAAATTGCATTAGCTTGCTCTTCGGTTACATTCACCGGACCAGATTCGATTATTTCGCCCTCGGCATCTCCGGTAGTGGTAGTTTGACCCAAACGTAGTGTTGCACGGTAAGTTTTATCTGCATCCAGCAAACCCATGGAGAATTTTGTTGCCTCGCCAAAACAGACGGGCAATAGTCCACTTGCCAACGGGTCAAGTGTGCCGGTGTGTCCCGCTTTTTCAGCTTGATACAAGCGGCGAACTTTTTGCAATGCCGTGTTGGAGCTTAATTCGAGGGGTTTGTCAAATAGAAGAACGCCATCGAGTGGACGCCAAGTACTAACCATCACGTTAATCTTTGGGTAATTTTGCGTCGCTGGCGACCGCATGGTCTATGAGTTGAGACAGATGCGAGCCGCGTTCGATTGATTCGTCGTAAATAAAATGAAGTTGGGGGATAATTCTAAGCTTCATGGCATGAGCCAATTTGCTGCGTAAAAATCCTGCTGCCCGATCCAAGCCTTCTTGAAGTTGCTGATTACTGCCATCCAGCGTGGTATAAAACACCTTGGCGTGAGAATAATCCCTGGTGACTTCCACGCCAGTGATCGTCACCTTGTTGACACGCGGATCTTTGACTTCAAGCCGAATCAAATCAGCCAAGTCACGCTGCATTTGTTCGGCGATACGATCTGTTCTGGCGTAATCTTTAGCCATTAAAGCGCGCGTGCAACCTCAACGATTTCGAACACCTCAAGCTGATCTCCCACTTCCAGATCGTTGAAGCCGCGCAAAGACAAGCCGCATTCGAAATTCGACTTCACTTCTTTCACATCATCCTTGAAGCGTTTGAGCGAGTCGAGTTCGCCCGTGTGAATAACCACGTTGTTGCGCAACACACGAACTTGCGAACCGCGTTTGACGATCCCTTCGGTGACGTAACAACCTGCAATCGTGCCGACTTTGGAAATGGTAAACACTTGACGTATTTCAACCATACCAATGACGCTTTCCTTCTTGTCCGGCGTCAACATACCCGACAGGGCTGCTTTGATTTCATCCACCATTGCATAGATGATGTTGTAGTAGCGTATATCGACTCCTGAAGACTCCGCCAAACGACGCGCTGTCGCATCGGCACGCGAGTTAAAGCCGATGATGATTGCCTTGGATGCCAGCGCCAAGTTGACGTCGGATTCTGTAATGCCGCCGACTGCACTGTGAATTACGTTAACCTTAACTTCAGAAGTGGAAAGTTTGTCCAATGAACTTGAGATCGCTTCGCACGAACCCTGCACGTCGGCTTTAACAATGAGCGTCAAGGTACGAACTTCGCCCTCGGACATCTGCTCGAACATATTTTCCAGTTTGGCCGCTTGTTGTTTTGCCAGCTTTACGTCACGGAACTTGCCTTGACGGAACAGGGCAATTTCCCGTGCTTTCTTTTCGTCTGCCATCACAATGAAATCAGCTCCCGCAATTGGCACTTCAGATAGACCTTGAATTTCAACCGGAATAGAAGGACCAGCCTGATGGATGGATTTACCATTTTCATCAAGCATGGCACGTACACGTCCAAATACTGCACCGACCAATACCGCATCGCCACGCTTTAACGTACCGGATTGAACCAGCATTGTTGCGACTGCGCCCTTGCCTTTATCCAATCGAGCTTCAATGACGATACCCTTTGCAGCGGTATCTTTTGGCGCTTTCAGTTCCAACACTTCTGCTTGCAGCAAAATTCCTTCGAGCAACGTGTCGATGCCCTGCCCTGATTTGGCGGACACTTCAACGAACATTGCATCACCACCCCAATCATCCGGCACTACACCTTCAGCGACCAACTCCTGACGAACACGTTCGGAATTTGCATCCGGTTTGTCGATCTTGGTGATTGCCACCACGATAGGCACGCCTGCTGCCTTGGCATGGTGAATTGCTTCTTTTGTCTGTGGCATCACGCCGTCGTCGGCAGCAACAACCAGAATAACAATGTCGGTAACTTTCGCACCACGTGCACGCATGGCTGTAAATGCTTCGTGACCCGGGGTATCCAAAAATGTAATCATGCCTCGCGGAGTATTCACATGATACGCACCAATATGCTGCGTAATACCGCCAGCTTCTCCACTTGCCACACGCGTGCGGCGAATGTAATCGAGCAGAGACGTTTTACCGTGATCGACGTGGCCCATGACAGTTACAACAGGAGCACGGGATTCAAGCACAACATCTTTATGATCGACCGTATCAATCAAATAGGCATCAGGATCGTCAGCTTTGGCTGGTTTGGCCACGTGCCCTAATTCCTCCACTACAATCATTGCTGTTTCCTGATCCAACACCTGGTTAATCGTGACCATGCTGCCCATCTTCATCAAGGCTTTAATAATTTCCACGGCCTTAATGGACATTTTTTGAGCTAACTCAGAAACGCTGATTGTTTCAGGAACCATCACCTCTTGAACAATAGGCTCAGTTGGCAAAGAAAAAGCATGTTGTCCGGCAGGCGCAACTTCTTGCTTGGCATGTTTGTCATGTCGACCGGTTCGTAAAGAACCACCCGCACGCACACCTACTCCAGCGCGAGCATCAACGTTGCGTGACGGGGGACGCTTCTTGTGTCCGGCCTGATCCCAAGGACTATCCTTATCGGCCAATTTTTCGGCCTTCTTGGGTTTGACCACTTTGTCACCGGGTTTCATAGTCGGTTTATGCAGAGTGCCATCAGGTGCTGCGGCACCTGCAACTGGAGCGACGACCACTGCTTCAGGTACTGGTGCAACAACGACCGGCTCCACGACAACGGGTGGAGTTGGTTCTACCGGTGGTGGCGGCGCTACAACTTTGTGTTTGCTACTGCGAATTTGTTTGGCTTGCACCTCAGCGGCTTGACGCGAAGCCAACTCGGCCTGAGTTCGCGCCTCTTCGCTTCGTGTTTGCAATTCGTGGTCGTCTAAAACCTTGGTAACAGGAGCTGCCACCGGAGCGACAGGAGCCACAGGAGCCACAATCTCTTTGGGTGCATCTGCATTGGCGGGTGCCAAAGTACGTTTTTTACGCACTTCAACCTGAATTGTTCGGGATTTCCCAGTGCCGTCAGCTTTTTTGATTGCAGTTTTTTCGCTGCGAACCAGTGTGATCTTGTTCTTACCGCTTCCGTGCGTACTGCGCAAGTGTTCCAACAGTTGTGATTTATCTTGCTCGGAGACGGAGTCGCCTTCCAGCTTTTTAGCGACACCTGCCGCTTGTAGCTGCTCCAGCAACAGCTCGACCGGCAGCCCAAGCTCCCCGGCGAATTGTGCTACGTTCATTTTACCCATCACGACCCCTTAAACCAAAAACAGATAATTCTGTCTATCAAAATTCTCTTTACATTCCAATCATACGAACCAAGGAGCACGGGCGGTCATGATCAATTGGTTTGCACGCTCAATGTCCATTCCTGTCATCTCAACCAGCTCATCACCGTCCAGATCAGCCAGCTGCTCCTGCGTTCCAACACCCTTGGAAGCCAACATGCGAGCAGTATCTTCATCAATACCGTCTATCTTGAGCAAGTCTTCAATGTTGTGTTCGACCTGTTCTTCATTGGCTATTGCGGCTGTGAGCAAAGAGTTACGAGCACGACTGCGCAATTCATTTACGGTAGCTTCATCAAACGACTCGATTGCCAGCATTTCATCCAATGGAACATAAGCCACCTCTTCCAAAGTATTAAAGCCTTCTTGCACCAAAATTGCAGCAACTTCCTCGTCAACATCCAATTTGGCCACGAACAGGTCGCGTATTTTGGAAAATTCCAATTCATTCTTTTCCGAAGATTGTTGCACCGTCATGAGGTTAATTTCCCACCCGGTCAATTCACTGGCAAGGCGCACATTCTGCCCGCCGCGTCCAATGGCCTGTGCCAAATTTTCTTCTTCGACGACCACATCCATGCTATGCCTGTCTTCGTCAACCACAATACTGGTTACCTCGGCTGGAGCCAAAGCATTAATGACTCCGGTAGCAGGATCTTCAGACCAAAGAATAATATCTACACGCTCACCCGCCAATTCATTTGTCACTGCCTGAACACGAGAGCCGCGCATACCGACACATGTGCCAATCGGATCCAGTCGCTGATCATGGCTTCTAACGGCAATCTTGGCCCGGGACCCCGGGTCACGCGAAGCACTCACGATTTCCAGCAAGCCCTCTTCAATTTCAGGCACTTCCAATTCGAACAACTTTGTTAAAAACTCCGGAGTGATTCGCGACAAAATAATTTGCGGTCCGCGAACCGTACGGTCAACTCTTAATAAATAAGCTCTAACCCGATCGCCCACGCGCAAGTTTTCTTTTGGGATCATTTGATCACGTGGCAAAAGTGCTTCAATTTTGCCAAACTCGATAATGGCATTACCGCGCTCGATACGTTTAATTGTGCCAGAAATCAAATGCTCTTCACGTTCCATGAAGTCGGCCAAAATCTGTTCACGTTCGGCATCACGAATTTTCTGAAAGATCACTTGTTTGGCAGCTTGTGCGCCAATACGGCCAAAGTCGATAGACTCGAGTGGCTCTTCGATAAATTCGTCCAGTTGAATGTCCGGATTCTGCTTTTGCGCTTCAATTAATTTGATATGCAAATCAGGCGTCTCGAAAGTTTCGTCGTCTGTTACTTGCCAGCGCCGAAATGATTCATAGATGCCCGTTTGGCGATTGATGCTGACACGCACATCTGCTTCAACATCGGCAAAACGCTTTTTGGTCGCGGATGACAAAGCCGATTCAAGCGCACCAAATACAATTTCCTTATCCACGTTTTTCTCACGCGCCAAGGCATCCACTAACAACAAAACTTCACGACTCATCACCGTCTCCAACCGTTCGAGTCACACGCAATATGCACGCGACCGAGGTGTTTAAAAATTATTACTGGTCAAAAATCAAAACACAGGCACCAAACGAGCCTTATCCAAGTTGGACAAAACAATCAAAACCATTACTCCATCCACATCCAACTGCAATACATCATCTTGAAGTTCTCCCAAGATTCCCACAAAATTCTTACGTCCGTTTAACGGGATGCGCAACTTTAGCTGGGCCTTTTGCCCTATAAAGCGAACGAAATCCGCTTGCTTCTTGATCGGCCTGTCCAAACCCGGCGAAGAAATTTCAAGCCGTTCAAAATTCACGCCTTCTACAGTAAACAAACGCGTTAACTGGTGACTTACCAGTTCGCAGTCTTGCAGTGAAATACCCTCGGGCTTGTCAATGAACACTCTCATCAAGCCACGCGCGGACACCTCGATGTCGACCAACTCATACCCCAAGCCGCCCAAGGTCGTTTCTACAAGCTTTGCAACATCCATAATCCGCACCTACAAATAAAAAACGGGCCGAGGCCCATCACAAATCGGGGCGAATTATAGCAAATTTCAATGCTATTGAAAACAATTCAATTAATAAATATTGATCTTTTACAAATTTCAATACAAATAATTGCTTTCCTTTTGCAACTAAATGCCTCTCTATTGCAGAATAGGCGCGCTCAATGCAGAATGCCGGTATGAAACGAATATAGTCAAATAATTTCAATGTTAATCCCTGCCTCCTTTTCTAATCCATCATTCAGTTCAATGCCGAAAATTTCTTTTTCCAATGCACATCCGAAATACTCAGCATGACAATCATCACAGTATTTAACCAAAAAGGTGGCGTGGGAAAAACTACTACTGCACTCAATCTCGCTGCAGCATTGGTGCGTACCGGACGAGTTGCCTATGGTTTTGATCTCGACCCTCAGGCTCACCTGAGTTCGATCACCGGGGTGACTGCACAAACGGGTCAAGACACTTTGTTGGGACTGTTTCAGCACAATCGTCCCTTGCGGGAAATGGTTCAGGAAACTGCCAGTCAAATAAAGATCATTCCTGCACACACAGAGTTATCCAAAGTAGATGCGCTGTTTGGAAAAGGTTTCAATGTGGTAAATCGGCTCAACATTGCTTTGCAAACTGAAAGTTTCGGCAAGAAAGATACTCCGGTCGTAATCGATTGCAATCCGATCATTGGCGTACTTTCACTAAATGCTATTTTCGCCTGCCAGGGTTTGATAGTACCTATTTCGGCTGACCACCTCTCTACCAAGGGAGCCCTGCAAATCGAAAAAGCCCTGGATGCCCTCGAGAAAGTTCTGAAGCGACGCATACCCAGACGATATTTGCTTACCCGTTTCGATGGAAGACGACGTATGGCTTGGGATGTATTACAATTAGTCGAAGAACACTTCGGGGATGAGGTCTGTAAAACTAAAATTTCCGAAAATGTCAGTCTTGCAGAAAGTCCCGCTTTGAATATGACAATTTTTGAACACGCGCCCAGCAGCAGGGGGGCGCATGATTATGATGAATTATTACAAGAATTATTGAGTGACGGATTTATCGAATAGATTTATTTTGAAATCAAAGTCAAAATATCTTCTAACGAGATAGTCTGGGCTACTTTATTTCCTGTTATTTCTTCTTTAGGCACACACTTCACAATTTCACAGTAGCGATACATTTGCCTTAATTTTCGCTCGGCTTCATTTGAATCGATAGCCGAAATCACAATACTCTCGATTGGCTGCCGATCTTTAGTCAATATTGAGAAGTCAAATTTCAAAACTGCCTCCTATTACATGCGTTCTAATTATCATAGCTAACATCAACTATCGTAACCTATTTTATGCCCGCACGTTGCCTTCTCGTTTCAAATAAACAAATGCCGGTGCTCACAGATACATTCAAACTTTCCACACTACCCGTCATCGGAATGCTAACCAATTGATCACAAGTCTCGCGTGTTAGTCTGCGCAATCCTTCGCCTTCAGCGCCCAACACCCAGGCGATAGCACCAGAGTGCTTCAAACTGAAAAGATCCGTCTCAGCTTCTCCATCTGCGCCTATGATCCAGATTTCACGTTCTTTCAATTCGCGCAGAGTACGTGAAATATTGGTAACCGTAATATAGGGCACTGTCTCGGCAGCGCCACAGGCCACTTTTTCCACTGTGGCATTGATCCCCACCGCTCGATCTTTGGGTGCGATCACTGCATGCACTCCAAATGCATCGGCACTGCGCAGACACGCCCCCAGATTATGAGGGTCTTGAACACCATCCAGAACGAGCAACAATGCCGGCTCAATTAATGTATCCAGCACATCATCCAGATGTTGTACTCGTTGTGCAGCATCTACTTTTGCCACCACGCCTTGATGCCGTGTATTTCCAGCCAAGCCATCAAGACGTTTGCCATCAAGCGGTACTATTTTAACGCCATGCGTTTCCGCAAGTTTCAAGAGATCACGGGCGCGTGGATCGCGGCGTTGCGAATCGACATATATTTCGGTGACTCCATCCGCGTTTTGCCGTATTCGCCCAATAACCGCATGGAAGCCATGAATAATGCGTGTCTCAGCCATGTTTCTTACCCGTTTTTATTGCACTTGATTTGTTTGATTTCGTTTTGGCAGAAACCGGTTTGTTGAGACTGGCATTTTTTACTTTTTTTGGTGCTTTATCACCCCATGCGCCAAGGTTAAATGCAGCCACATTATTTTCCTCGACAGCATCCCCTTTTTCCTTTGATTCGACTTTATCGCCTTCCAAAGTAAAATCTATCTTGGTGCTTTCCATATCTACACGCACTACTTTGACTTTTACCCGGTCTCCCAAACGATATCGTTTGCCGGTACGTTCACCCAGCATCTGATGTTTAGCTGCATCAAAATGAAAATAGTCTGCGCCAAGTTCAGATACATGAACAAGCCCTTCAACATACAAGTCATCTAATGCAACGAACAAACCGAAACCGGTAACCGATGAAATCGTGCCCTCAAACACACTGCCAAGATGATCACGCATATAGAAACATTTGAGCCAGGCTTCCACATCACGTGTCGCATCATCAGCGCGGCGTTCCGTCATTGAGCAATGCACACCGAGTTCTGTCCATTTAAGTTGCGGCTTATATTGCTTCCCATCCAGAACAGCCTTGATAGCACGATGTACCAGCAAATCAGGGTAACGGCGAATCGGTGAAGTAAAGTGCGCGTAAGCCTCGTACCCCAAACCAAAGTGTCCGGCATTTTCCGGAGAATAAACAGCCTGACGCAATGAACGTAACATGACTGTTTGAAGCAGACCCGCATCGGGTCGTCCCTTTATTTGCTTGAGCAGTTTTGAATAATCGCTGGCTTGCGGATCATCTCCGCCACCGAGATCCAATCCAAACTCTTTAAAAAATTCTCGAACAGCTTCAAGTTTTTCAGGTGTAGGACCTTCGTGAATTCGGTATAGCACAGGGTGCTCATGATCTTTCAAGAAGGCTGCCGCACAGACATTTGCCGCCAGCATGCATTCCTCGATCAGTTTGTGCGCGTCATTACGCACTACAGGAATAATCTTTTCAATCTTTCCTTGCGGATTAAAGATCATCTGCGTCTCAACTGTTTCAAAATCTATCGCGCCGCGCTTTGCTCGCGCTTTCAGCAAGGTTTGAAATAGTTTGAAGAGGTTATTAACATGTGGCAAAACTTCAGCATATTTTTGAGCGTTCTCACCCTTCGGGTTAGCCAGCATATCTGCAACCTGTGTGTAGGTTAAGCGAGCATGAGAGAACATCACCGATTGGTAAAAGCGGTGTGTCTGTATCACACCTTCGGCACTGATCTGCATGTCGCAGACCATGCACAAGCGTTCAACATTAGGATTAAGCGAACACAGGCCATTGGACAACTCTTCAGGCAGCATCGGTATGACCCGTCTTGGAAAATATACCGAATTTCCGCGATTAATCGCTTCTTTATCCAGCGCATCGCCAGATTTTACATAGGCACTGACATCCGCAATTGCGACCACCAATCTGAATCCCTTGCTATTTGGCTCGCAATACACTGCATCGTCAAAATCACGGGCAGTCTCACCATCTATAGTTACCAAGGGTAATTTGGCAACACTTTCACGCCCCGCGTAATCATTTGGATGCACTTGGGGAGAAAAAGCCTCTGCCTGACGTTTTGCTTCAGGGGGAAATTCGTTGGGAAGATCGTGCTTGCGCAATGCGATTTCAATCTCCATCCCGGGGTCGGCATAATTACCCAGGACCTCGACAATTCGCCCGATTGGTTGGGCATGCTTGGAGGGCTGCTGCATGATCTCAAGGATCACTACTTGCCCTGCTTTCGCAGTGCCACTGCCACCCGCCGCAACTAAAAAATCCTGACTGATTCGGCGGTTTTCAGCCACCACAAACTGAATGCCATGTTCTTCGTACAGGCGTCCGACCACGCGTGTATTTGCTGGCTCGAGCACTTCGACAATATTAGCTTCGCGCCGCCCCCTCCGATCCTCGCCCCCGACTCTCGCCATCACGATGTCGCCGTGCAAAGCCTTGTGCATCTCTTTGGAACTCAATACCAAATCCGCGCTGCCATCATCGGGTATTAAAAATCCGAAACCATCCGGATGACCCTGCACCTTGCCTTTGATAAGATCAAGTTTGTCCATCACACAGATTGCGCGTTTGCGGTTGCGCATAATCTGCCCATCACGCACCATCGCTTTAAGTCGGCGACTAAAAAGTTCCTCCTCATGCAATTCTATTTTTAACAAACTGCACAATTCATCCTGCTCAACCGGCACTCCTTTCTCTGCCAGTAATTGCAAAATGTATTCACGACTGGGGAGAGGGTGTTCATATTGTTCGCGTTCTCGCTCCAAAAACGGGTCGAGTAGGCGGATGTTCTTTTTCTTAGTTGTCATTGACAGCAAATCCTATAGCAATTAAAGTGCGCACCCTCAAGCAATGCCCGAATGGCGGAATTGGTAGACGCGCACGGTTCAGGTCCGTGTGCCGCAAGGTGTGGAGGTTCGAGTCCTCTTTCGGGCACCAACAGCAGTTTTAATAATCGTAGCATTATCAATACATATTCCCTGTTTAACCTGTTTTAAATCTCTTAACTCCATCATTTTATTACTTTCCTTATCGCTATCAGTCAATCGGAGTGATAGTTTTCAATGGTTATTTTCTTGACCCATCAATATTAATTAAGTAACAATGGCGGTAACAAATCACTTTTACCCCATTTTTTTGTTACTAAACCATGGCAAAAAAGACTAAAAAAACTCATTCAGTAATACTTACAGATGCAAATGTAAGAACTGCCCAATGCGAAATAAATGAAGTAACAAAAGAAAAAGTTGTTACTACATATTTCGATAAAACAGAAACCGATTTTTATCTGTATATTTCTAAAACCGGACGAAAAGTCTTTAGAGTTCGTTTAAAGAAAAATGGTTTCGTTGAAAAAACGGAAACTATTAAAATAGGTGACCGTAAGGTCTATCCCTTGCTCTCTCTTGCCGATGCCCGTGCCGAAGCCAAGATTATAAAGCAAAACTGGTATAACCCGCCCCCAATCGTAGTGGCACCAGTAATCATGAGTTTTGAGAAAGTAGCTAAGGAATGGCTTGAATGGAACCGTTATAACGATAGTTTAGCCCGTGCTACCTATAATAAAAAGATGGGACGAATTAACCATGACTTAGTTCCAGCTTTTGGAATTGGCCGCGATATAAGGACTATTTCTTATAATGAATATGAAGACTGCTTGAATGATATCAATTTCGGTAAAGTGGATAAAACCACGGGAATTCAAGCAAAACCGCGAAATGCAACTGCTGTAAAAGTTAAAGAATACTTGGAAGGTATTTTAGCTTATGCTGTTGATTTGCACCTAAAACTGACCCACTTCCCGCAATAAATTGCATCCAAATTTGACCCACGTATAGATACTGTCCTGCTCATAACTTGAGCGGGAGCAAACAGGAGTGATCAACGTGGC
>CAIWKC010000364.1 GCA_903913145.1 uncultured Gallionellaceae bacterium
ATTTGTATCCTCATTTACCTAAAAGTATATTCCCCCAATCAATTTTAAAAATCGATTAAGCTATTGCTTTTCAGATCAATAATTATTTATCTTGACGTAGTTTTCTTATCTTTCGTTAGCTTAATGCTTGTATTGAGTTCGTGACTTTTCAGGAAGCCACCAAGCATCAGGCTCACCGCTACCAACAAGATTGAAATATCATTCAAAGTGTAACCAAAGTTTTTGCGTTTCATATTAATCACATCCTCCTGGTATAAAAATTGACTAAGCGCTTCAATGTAATTTTTTGCACATCAACACCTTCACGGGGTGACATAACAATGCAGAAACTCAGCTTAAGGAAATGAATGGATGGATGAGGAATGGATAAGGTCACCATACCGCAGTCCCGCTACCATAGAATCCCTTAGGTCGTAGACTTTGCGTCCATACTTTTCAGTATGTTTGCCGAAGTTTGTAAAATATTATCCTAAACACACACGAATGAAAAGGGTATGTTTATATTAATTTGCATAGGACAAATGTCCTGTTTTAACACCGGCATTGATACTTAATCACAACTGATTTACGCTGGTTTTTATCGTAAATAATGCTGTGTGGGCAAACTCTTATAAACTAAGCTATTTTTTCATTTTCTGTATTAGTTCGTGTGCGAGTATTATCACACCATCTTCAATTTTGTTTGATGGATGGCTGGCGCAATATTTATCCATCCAATCGTAAATGGTTTGCGTTTTGACATTGGTCAAGAAATTAGTCCTGGTGGCCATTGCATACGCGCTCAGAAATCCCATCACCCAACTTTGGTCGACAGATTTATTGAAACTGTCGGTGTCGTTTGACCTGTCTTCTATCCACTCCTTGCAACTTATGGTTCCAACGATCAAGTCGGATGCAACGCTGTTAATGGAGAAACTGATTGTGAGGACAATCAGCCAACATTTAATCGTTTTAATTTGGAACTTTTCAATCATGATCATTGGACGGATAACCGAATTTACCTGGCGGTGCTAAAAGCTGAATTAGGTTTCGTGTCAGAATTAATGATGAACAAGCAAGGGCAAGGTTTCAACCCGGATTTTGCGTCAGAACCATCATTTGGCAGCCGCAAGTTCATCATGGATATATTACTGCAAATTTTGAGCGTGACGTTGTCCAATGTTGCGGTATTATAGAGTTATGAAGCTAAGCTTATTGTCTCAAGCCGGTATGGGAGATGTATCAATAGGTTGAGAAATTGTAAGGCTACTTGGTGAGTATTCCAATCATGATCTTGAATGCTCTAATATGGCTAATTGGGGCATTGAATTGAACATCTTAAAACCAAGGTATTTCTTAACTGCACTTTCATTTATTTTGGCCCAGCAAAATGCGCTCAGTGCAGAAGAGGCGATTGCCAAGGAAAAGCCTCAGCCGGCAATCGTAAAGCCGGTAGCCGCAACTAAAACCGATGCGCTTGAAAAATTATTATCCGAAGCCGAGGCATTACTTAATAGTGGGAAATCAGACGAAGCGTACAAACTTCTGGCACCCATGGACTTTGAGTATTCGGGCAATGTTCGCTTCGATTATTTGCTGGGTGTGTCTGCGTTAGATAGCGGGCATCCGGATAAGGCGACACTGGCTTTTGAACGGGTATTGGCGGTTGAGCCAAACTTTGCAGGGGCGCGTTTAGATATGGCGCGCGCTTACTTTCATTTGGGCGACTTGGCGAGAGCAAAGACTGAATTCGATGCCGTGATGAAACAAGACCCGCCGCAAGCAGCGCGCCTCACAATTGAAAAATATTTAAATGCCATTGAATCGGCAAAAATAACCAAAAATAACCATTATTCGGGCTATATAGAAGGTGCGATCGGGCACGACACCAATGTAAATAATTCGACCAGCCAATCTGAAGTTGCCGTCCCTGCACTGGGCAACCAGCTGCTCGCGCAGGCTGC
>CAIWKC010000365.1 GCA_903913145.1 uncultured Gallionellaceae bacterium
TTATCATTGATGACATACATTTTTTGCAAATGAGGAATAAGACTGCGCAGACGGTAAATAATCACCTGAAGTATCTGGCAAGTAGCACTAGCGCAACATTCATATATGCTGGAATTAATGTTGAAGGATCTGGGCTGTTAATGGAAGGTCAATCAAAAGAAATGGCATTTGCGTCTCAAACGCAGCATAGATTTAAAACTTACGCTATATCGCCATTTGAACGAAGTTCTCCCAAACTAAAAATTCTTTTGTCAAGCTTTGAGCAAAATTTACCACTTATCAAGCATAAAGCGGGCAAATTGGCTGATATGTCAGACTACATACACGACCGGACCGGAGGATTTTTTGGGTCAATTAGTGGGCTAATTCGAGAGGCCTCTTATATTGCGATAGACAAAGGGGAAGAGGCTCTAAATAGAGTCATACTTGAAAAGGTAAGACTGGATTATGCATCTGAGGCGCATAAAAAAACATCAGGATCAAGAGCCTAGATTTATTGAGCTACCTAATGCCAAAGCAGAAGCTATTACAACCATTATTCGGCATGCCACGAGCATTTCCGGTCAGAATATCGCTAGGTGATGATGAGTCACTTCTGAGTTATGTAAATAGACTTTCAGCAAGACATGATGTACCTTTAGGCTACACATTAAGTGCTCTAGGGTTGGTATCGGACTCGCGAAGGAAAAATTTAGCGGGTTTCGGTATTTCGTTAAGGGAAGAACAAGTGCATACATTCTCAGTTGTTGCAGGAATATCTGAAGAGGACACGCAATCACTATTGTTAAGTAGATATTCAAATACAGTAATAGACTTAACAAACATACATGCAGATAGTGCAGATTCTTTTAGAAAAGTCGGCGCTGATCAATGGGCGTACTTCTCCGGATCTCACTTCTGCCCGGCATGTCTTGGAGAATCTGCGGGCGTATGGAAGATATCGTGGAAATTACCATGGACATTCGCATGTATGAAGCATGGATCATTGCTACATGACAGATGTCCAGATTGCGCCGAGAGATCAGGCAGCGGGAAACGTGATAGTTCTCTATCTCCCCCGTTCCTTTCGAGAGTTGCACGTCCGGAGTACTGTGGGAATGTAATATCTGGCGGGAGGAGCATCCCTGGCAAGGGTGGAGTTCCCTGTGGATGTAAACTATCTGCAATTGATATAGATGGCAGTTCCTTAACTGAAGAAATACTCGCAACACAGTCTGTCATAAATGATTATATAACTTCACCTGACAAGATTGATAGTGGTGCTTCGAGACTCTTCTTCGAAGAAATGCGATCCATGAGTTCATTGATACTTTACCGATCCGAGGTGGACGACTTCCCAGAGCTGCCACACGACATTAGACTTGCAATTGCTGACCACATCGAGCTTAGGAACAAAGCTCAAGAGGATCGAAAAGCTGGGAAGGGTAACAACCGTCCACGAATGTATTACGGTGCTCCAACAAGTTCCAAAATAATGGCTGCAGTAGCAAGTGCGGCATTTTCTATTGTTAGTATTAAAGATCCTGAAAAACTTCGGGAAGCAATTAAAGTGCTTGGTAAAAGAACATGTGTAAGAAGTTCTTCATACAGGTATTCTGTTCCTGACTATTTTAATTTTAGTCCGCGTCTGAAAGCGGCGTTCATGTCTACTATTGCGATACGAGGATCTTTTGATAGAAGGGCAGGTTTCAAATCGCATTTGCATTTGGAGGTTGAAGAGAAGAAGGCCGAAGTTAGTATGGTGCGGTACACAGCTAAAAACCTCCCTCAGCTAATGCCAGCGAGTATTTTTGAGAAAGATTTTGTAGACCTATTTCCAAATGTGTATGAAAGGTTTGCTAGAAGATTTTGTTCTATAGCAGCTGTTAAGATTTTGGGTTATTCATGGGAAGAATCAACGAAATTACTTGGTCTTCCCATT
This sequence comes from uncultured Gallionellaceae bacterium, assembly GCA_903913145.1. Lineage (GTDB taxonomy): Bacteria > Pseudomonadota > Gammaproteobacteria > Burkholderiales > Gallionellaceae > PALSA-1006. Next base: position 1,922 of record CAIWKC010000365.1, read on the forward strand.
GTAAAGAAAAGCTCAAATCAAAGGTGCATTACCATTTTAAATAATAATAAAACATATGATGTGTTTGTAGAAAAGTTATATAAATGGATCGAAAATATCTCAAATCACGAAAATATAACTGACTACGTCTATCTTAAGGATGCTTTAAAGGATTTTACAGACTTTCCGATTAAGCGCTGGGAGCATATTTGCTCGGTAAGCTCAGTTAACCCAGGTCGAAAAGGAGGTAGAAGCAAATATGCTGCCACTTGGCTATGGAGTGAACTGACGAGTGGTGACTGGACTTTGGCGCCGGCGATGAAATCATTTCCTCAGGTTAAACATCACCATGACTTTTATACTGCGTTTCTCAAAGAATTTTTGCCTCAATTAGTTGTTGCACTAAGGGAGGAAGGCAAGTTAATGATTGCAGATTTAAGATAATTTAATATTTAGAAAATGTCGTCATCATCTTGAACATCGTCAACTATTCTAAAGGTTGACTCCGGAATAATTGGATGATTTTCATCAGAATCAGAGTTGCGACCGGCCACCGGCATGTGATAGAACGGATCAGATGCTATTTCCTTCATCTCGGCATCCGGTAAATACGGAGCAGCTATTGAAGGTTTATCGCGCGCACTGGCAGCGGCGTTAATCATATTCACTGCAGCTAACTTCCTTTCTTTTCTTCCCAAAGTTTGTTGCTCGTCGATACGATTCAATATAGTATGAAGCGTCTTTTCGAGTTCCTTTTTATTATTGATATTTCCTCCATTATCCAAAATTAGTGATTTCGCATAACTTATCGTCATTTCATTGAATGGACGGTGTGTCGGTCCCATGCCTGTCCACTTTAGTTCATGCCAA
>CAIWKC010000366.1 GCA_903913145.1 uncultured Gallionellaceae bacterium
AGATCTGGCGTCAACTTCTAAATTAGCAAACTCAGCAATCTAAGGTGAATAGCGGCTAACTGAAGGCAATTCGGAGAGGCTAATTTATAAAACTAACCGTCTTGCATGTGAGAATCGGTTAGCGAACTATAATCGAAATAGGTTTTGAGACTAAAATACTTACAGTTTGTAATCCCAATCGGACATATTACGATCTAAAAAGTTAACGCCAATTGTATTTAAGTGTTCTTCAAATTGATCAATAGGCATAGGCTTTCCGAATAAATACCCTTGGTAGACAATACACCCTCGAAGTGACAGAAATTCACGCTGCATCTCGGTTTCGACACCCTCAGCAATTACCTTCAAACCCAGCAACTCGGACATTGCAATGATTGTCTGGACTATGGCGGCATCGTTTTGACTTGTAGTAATGTCGCGTATGAATGATTGGTCAATTTTGATTTGGTCCAAAGGTAATAGTTTTAGGTATCTCAAGGACGAATAACCGGTACCGAAATCGTCCAAGGAAGTTCTCACGCCAATAGTTTTTAATTCATTCATGATGGAAACGGTTTCTTCAATCGATTCCAGCAGCATATTTTCGGTCAGTTCCAGTTTGAGCAGATTTGGATTGATTGCATGGTGCCTAATAATATTCATTAACTGAATTAAAAAATATTTATGGCGGAACTGATTTGGGCTGACGTTTACGCTCAAAAGAAGATTTCTGGTATTCTCGTGCTTTTCCCATTTCTTCAATTGAGCGCAGGCAGTATCCAGCACCCATTCTCCGATTGGAACAATCAGGCCAGTTTCCTCTGCCAGCGGGATGAATTGAACAGGAGAAACCAAGCCACTTTCAGGGTGGTTCCAACGAATCAAAACTTCTGCTCCCAAAGGGAGAAGGGAGCCATCAGTTTGGAAGTCGTTTACTTGAATTTGGTAATACAGCTCAAGTTGCCCAAGTTCCAGTGCCTTGTTCAAATCACGCTCGATTTTAACTCTGAGGTTGATAGTTTGCTGCATCTGCGGGTCAAAGAAATGAAGATTATTACGACCCTCCTTTTTCCCTTGATACATAGCAATGTCGGCTCGTTTCAGTAACTCTTCAGAATCTACTTGGTCCCCACTAAATACGGTCACGCCAATACTGGCGGTATTGTAAAGTTCATTATTTTCGAAATGATAAGGTTTCCTCAGAGCGAGCAGTACTTTTTCACCTACAGTCTCGGCCTCCTCAGCAGCATTAATTACTAGTTCGTTCAATTCTTTAAGCATTATAACGAACTCATCTCCCCCAAGACGAGATACCGTGTCACCATCGCGTACACAGGTAACTAGTCGTTCGGCCACTTGCTTCAACAGCAAATCTCCAGTGAAGTGACCATAGGTGTCGTTAATATTCTTAAAATTGTCTAGATCAATAAACAGTAATGCACCAGAACGCCCGCTTCGCGCACCAGAAGTTAATGTCTGCTGCAACCGGTCAAGCAAGAGTAGGCGATTGGGCAAACCGGTTAGCGGGTCATGGAAAGCCAACTGGTGAATCTTTTCTTCAGCACCCTTGCGCTCAGTGATATCGATATGCGATCCGACATAATTGGTGACGATTCCACTTTTGGTTTTTACAGCGGTGATAGAGAGCATTTTGGGATAGATTTCGCCATTTTTTCGCCGATCCCATATTTCCCCTTGCCATACACCTGTGCTAGTTAGTGTGTCCCACATTTCCTTATAGAACTCTGAATCATGTCTGCCAGACTTAAGTAGGCGTGGCGTCTGCCCTACAATCTCTTCAGCCTTATAACCTGTGCTCTCGGTAAAAGCCTTGTTGACCCTCAGTATTACTCCTTTGTCATCGGTAATGATCATACTTTCATTTGACTCAAAGGCTGTAGCGGCAATTCGTAATTCCATCTCTGTGAGTTTGCGTTCAGTGATGTCTTTGTTATAGGCAACGTTAAGTTCTAAGTCGCCAAATTTGACGTAATTGGCAGAGACCTCAATCGAGTAAATGGTTCCATCATCGCGAGTATGCCTTGTTTCAAAATTAAGATTGCCTTTCTGTTTTAACTCCTGCCAGTGCGATGGCCATGCCTCTGCAGGGAATTCGGGATCGAAGTCAGGGATGGACATCTTAAGAAGTTCATCTTTTGTAAAGCCATGTTCTTTGCATACAGCTTCGTTGACGTAGCAGATTCGAGCCTGTTCATCAACCCAGAAAATGCTGTAAGGTGCATGATCTGTCACATACTGTGTAAGTTTAAGTTGTTGTTCCACTTTCTTTCGTTCGGTGATGTCTGTTACTAAACCAACCCACAGGAATTCACCATTCTCCTGATTTTCCGGCTTGGATTCGATGTTTAACCATCGAACATGATCATTTATCAGTACTCTCCCTTCCCATAGAAAAGGTGTGATCGTTTGTACTGCTAGCTGATTTTTTGACAAGATCGTTTCAATATCTTCTGGATGAATATTGACAAAAGGAATTTGAGGATCAAGAAAAACATCTTCAGCTGTGACATTTAACAATTCACAGAAACGAGAACTGACATAATCGAACGAAAACCTTCCTGATTTGTTGGTTCGTAGCAGATAAACTCCGACTGGGATATTTGTTGCAAGGTGCTCGTAATTTTGTTTACTAGCCTCCAGTGCTTCCTGAATACTCTTTGAAATTTTGAGCTCGTTTGAATATTTTTGGCTGTATCGCTGCAGTGCTTCTATTGCAAATGAAACAACAGCTCCATCTGTAAGAAAAACCAGATTAGGCCAAAAACTATGTCGAACCGCCTCAATTGATAGGGAGTAAAACGGAGGAGTAAAAACCAACGTGGCAAGAACAATACCAATTAATGTGGCAAGCAATCCAGAACTATAACCTCCTATAAGCGCAGCAATCGTGACTGCGGGAAAAAAAGTTACGTACTGCAAGCCTGCTTCTACGGGTGCAATTTCTATACGTACAACATAAGCCACCAACATCAGCAAAATTGCTGTTAGTGTGCGAAATACAAATCCTTGCTTTAATCCAAGTAGGAATGGAAATTGGTCAATAATTCTACGCTTCAAGCCGGAATATATGGCTAAAAAATCTGCCAAGATGCACTCCCCCATTTAAGTCAATCAGTTCTGCGCTGTTCAGATTGCTTCGTTTATCTTTTTTGTTGGCTTATTTTGCAACTTATCTATTATGGAATCAATATGAAAGCAGGCCTTTCCGAGTGCATATTTAGGACTGAACTTTGCCGATCACTAACGGCTGCTAACTTGCTGAAGATATAACACTTTGAAATGCCGCTATAACACAATACGGCATTTAGTTATCCAAAACAGCTTGCCATCAAGCCGACCCAAACGACCTTTCATTTTTGGTCGGGAAAAGCTGTATGCCATTTTACACATTCATGGACTCTTCTTGAAACTTGAGCTGACGTTGGCAATTGATTATTTTTTTAATGTTCACTCATTGGCATTTTAATTTAATTTGCAAACTGAATCTTCTAGCCAATATTAGTTCTTTATCTAAGTGAATTTGTGATCCTGGATGATCAATACAAACTACATTTAAATTTGAAAGAATTGACTTACCTTTGTTATTTCCTGCTGAACTTCCGCAATAATATCTTCAGTTTTTTCCGGACTAATGCCTAGGTCACTCCAAACTACTTGATCTATAGTTGATAAGGGTTGCTTGACACCAAATGGAGTAATGATTCTTTCGGCCAAGTAGACGAGTCTCACTAATATTTGCCCTACCTCAGAACCAGCATAACTTTGACTATGATGATGCCGAATAACTTCCACCAGTTCATCTGCTAAATCCCAAGCAAAGGCAAGTTTCCCACCTACCTCGGCATGGGTCAGCCCCAAAATTTTATTTTCAATTGTTAAAAGAGCTTCATCATTATCCGTGCCAAATTGACTTAGTATTGAATCACTCAATTGGGGACTTATGTGATCCACGACAATATAACCAATGTCATGTAACAAACCGGACATAAACATTTGATCATCCAATGGTCGCTGGCTTGCGGGCAAGTGTTTTGACAAAACCTTCATCGCCATTGCTACAGATATACTGTGAGTCCATAAATCAGTTTTTTTCAACTGACTACTGGTCGTTTTATTTAGTGCTTCCATGGTTGCAATACCAATAGCAACAGATTTAATAGTTTTCATACCAAGTCGCATCGCTGCGTCTTTAACTGAGGCAATCATGCCTGGCGCACCGAATAAAGTAGATTTTGATAATCCTATTAACTTCGCGGATATCAGTGGATCCAAAGCTATCAATTCAAGAAGCTTACCTTCACCTTCAGTCGTTCCGAGGTTTAAGCCAAGAATCTTTTGAGCAATGATAGGCAAAGCAGGTAAACATTCGACGTGTTCAATTGATTTCTTGAAATTAAGACTTTTATGCATACTTTACTCCTGATTAGTAATTATTAATTTCTATAACCGTTACTTACTTTACCCACCCCCTGACAATTTCTTTCAAGTGATCGTTCGGTTTTGGCCGACTCTACTCACTCGGCATTCTATATGCTGAAAGGCACTTTTCCAACAACTTGCAGTCATACGATTTAAATTTCGACTTTCGGCACCAGGTAATCCTCACCTGACTTTGGCCTTCGCGAATTCGATGCCAGATAGCAGACGTTCTTCATTTACGACTAACTAGAGATGGCAGAAACAGGTATTTCCACATTGCAGCGGAAACCGGTACACATTGTCGATCTAAATCAACAAAATTAGCGATCCAAATTCTAGTTAAGTTTCAACGTGTAATGCCACATTCAACTAAATTTGTTGGGAAAATATGCAATTTAAATTTGCATGAATGGACAATTGAGATTTTTTGTCATAACGGATAAAATTAGTCCGCAACTTGGCAATGTTTTTATAGGTCTATAATGAGTTCTACTGTTTGGTATTTATTCCAAGAAGTTTATTTTATTAGGACGGCATGAAAACAATGAAACAAATTATAACCATTATTGTGTTATCGGCACTTGCGTTTAGTGCCCATGCAGGTGTTTTTGATGGCACAACGATTACTTACCAATACTATTACCCATCTACGTCCAGTCCTTATTTGAATCCAAGTACGCTTTCGGTCGGTACGGGAGGGGCTTACATTGCGGATATAGTTAATGGCGTTGGTTCGATGAATGTTTCAGGTAATGACCTGACCCTGAATTTTATTTCCAATGGAGCATTCTCTAGTGCTAGCCACGCATTCAATGGGTTCGAGATTACAGATAATCAAGCGAACTTTTCTACATTCTCAACTATTCATAATACTGCCCTTTCTGCATCACCTGCCTTATCGTTTGATACCCACCACCTATGGGTAAATTTTGCGAACCTCACTTTTAATCCGGGAACTCTGCAGTTGTCCGTTGCAACTATCCCGGAACCATCATATTTCGCTATGCTGTTGGCAGGTTTGGGTCTGATTGGAGTTATCTCATATCGCCACAAGGACAAGTTATCAGACATGCCTAAAGCAGCGTAATTTAGCGCGTCATATCAAGTCACCGCGTGCTGACTACGTTTGTGGTTTATTCTGTTGGTTAGCTAAGACGATTATTCATGGCTATGTCCGTAAATAGAGTTGGTCATTTCTTCAAAATATTTCAACTGGTTTACGAAAACACCCCCTCCCCAACCCTCCCCCGGTGGGAGAGGGAGCGAATTCAACAACTAATCAGGTATTTGGCATCTAGCTTCCCTACACTGATAGACTTGCGACACTACCAGCGCTATTTACGGACAGGGCCAAAATATTCCTATGCTGTCATTCACTTCATTCAATAAGTAGCTTGAATGCTTTAGTTGCCTAGTTTTAAATATCAAGTTGAATTTGGAACAACCAAAGTAAGATTGCAGACTGGTACAATATTCACGAGATTGATAGAGCTTGACACTTTGGATATACATTTGGAGGGCATCATCAAATATTCCGTATTTCTGAACCGGTCTGCTAGATACAACAGAGGCTTTACGCTGATCGAGCTTATTGTGGTCATCGTCATATTAGCTATTTTGGCGGCAATAGCATTGCCTAAGTTCGTTGATCTTTCTCGTGATGCTCGAATCGGTGTAGTCAATGCACTGGCTGGCGCTGTGAAAGCTGCGGACAGCATGATTTATGGAGCTGCTGTTGTTAATGGTTATAGTAAGGTTCTAGCGAGCAGCTATCCTACAGGCTCCGCGAATCCAGGGGGAACCGGTTCAATACGACTATGGTGTGGACATCCAGACGTTCAGTGGGATGGTATTGGCAATGTGTTCAGTGACTCAAACGTAGCATGGGGAACCAATTACAACAGTACAACCCCTCAAACTTACCAAGCGTTTACTTTTCAGATTAACGCTATTAACCAAGCAACTTGGCAATACACAACCGCTCCAAACCCCCCTACTTGTGTTGTGACTTATTCTTATTTCCCCGGGTTTGCAGCATGCACTGGAACTGGAACGGTAAGTGTTACTGTGAATACATCCGGATGCTGAGTTTCGACTTCTAACTTTAGTTTGCAAACTCTATAGGCTTAGAAATGGGCATTAATTTGATGGCTAATAACAGTTCAAAAACTGCTGATGTTTGGCAAGTCAGAGACTGGTGTTGGCTGATTGTACCAATTTACTTTTCATAACTCACTGCGACCGCTCTTTCTATCAGGAGCCGACGCTAAAATTTCAGCAACTTTGTTTGTCAGAAAATCATCTTATAATTTTTCAATTTCACACAGTTTACCCAAAGCTGGAATTGCGGGACACGAATTCAATGCCTGAAAGCCAACCAAACTGATGGCCAGAAAACGAGAATTTTTGGCAGTTTTGAATCAAGATTTCCTTAGTGACGCCTCATACTCTTCAATGGGCGCGGGCATACCAAACAGAAACAGTGTAAAAATAAAATCGAATGTATCTCAAATCATTATGCTGACCTAAGTCGTTCATAATAGCATCAGGCGGTTTCCATCGGTGCTCACGGCTCAGGTGAGCGGTAAGATTAACTGTAACTTGATCCCGCGGGAGGCAGGCAAAGGTTTTAATCAGGCAGATTGGCAGGGCGCGGAGTTGAAAAAAATTATCGTCGCTTTCAGGGAGGGGTTGTGCATTGTGCTCAGAGTAAGGTAGGTTTTGAGAATATTACTGGCATTGCGGGCATAAATAAGAGAAGTAATAGGTTATTTCAGGGTTTCGATAACGAGAAAGGAATGACTCGATGTTAGGGCAAATAAATTGACTTGTGAGGTTAAGTTTTCTATCCTAAGGCAATTATTATGAGGACCCGACTTGAAATGAGAATATCAGCTAAAGCTTTTAGAAAAGTTGCCGCAATTATTTTTATATTAAATTCTTGGCTCTCTCAGGACGCAATTGCAGTGCCGGAAGAATTACAGGTCTATATGGATGAATTTGCGGACGTAGGGAAACCAGGTCTTGATTTGCATACCAATTATGTTGTGTCAGGACAGGAACCGACGAATCATCAATTCCGCCTTACTCCAGAACTGAGCTATGGCATTAACGACCATTGGGAATCAGCAATATATTGGCTAACGGTTACCAATCCAGGTGAGTTACCCTCGACAGACGGTATGAAACTCCGCGCAAAATATCGTCCTGGTGTCGCATTCGCTGATTCGCCGTTTTATTGGGCAGTAAATTTTGAAGTAGGTCAGCTCAATCAGCGCTTCTATCCCGACGAGACGAGCGGTGAAATCAAATTTATAGGTGTATGGAAGACTGATCCTTGGAAGGTCGGCGTGAATTTAAATATTGATCATGCATTAAAGAATCATCCTTCTCAAGGCACAACCACTGAAGTTGACACCAAAATCGCATATCAAATCAATGACCGATTACAGTTCGCCGCAGAGAACTATTCGTATTTCGGTGAAATAAATAATACTTCCGGCCTCCCTCAGGGTATTCAGACAAACTACCTTACAGCTATATTCAATTTGGACAAGTGGGATATTGACGCGGGAATTGGAAAAGTTTCTGGTCAGCAGACAGCCGACTTAGTACTGAAAATGATTATCGGCGTACCTCTTTAAGAGCAGACTTTTTCTCTTGGAAGCTAACAAATCTATTTTGGAGGATTGTGATGCTTAAGAATTTGCGTAGCATTGGCGTAAAGCTGTCTCTTAGCTTTTCCGCCGTTGTATTGATTTTTCTGGCAAGCATGACCATAGTGGCAATATCACTCATTCATATTATGCAGGACACTCGGCAGATCAATGAGGAAACGCTACCCTATGTTGTTTTGGTAAACGAAATGAACACTGCGCGAGTTGAGGTACAGCAATATTTGACTGATGTTTCCGCGACACACAATAAGGACGGATATAAGGATGCGCAGGAAGCCGCGAAAAGCTTTCTGGATGGCGTAGCTAAATACAAGCAGATGTATCAGCGTGAAAAAGAGGCTGAAAAACTGAAGAAGATTGAAACGATAGAAGCTGACTTTAACAGCTTCTACGCCAGCGGTAAG
>CAIWKC010000367.1 GCA_903913145.1 uncultured Gallionellaceae bacterium
ACTTGGGTCATGACACCATAGTAGCCCACATACCCGTTCTGCACTGCGCCAGTAGCATCTGTAAACGCAATGGGGAAACCGGAGTTGCGCTGAATACGGTCTCCCGTCGTTGCATCATATAAACCATAACTCCAAACAGAAATTGCAGCGGTGTTAAGACTGCGGTCAAAACATTGTTGGGTAGTACCATCTGAGCGTGTAAAGTAATTTGCATCAAAAGCAAAGGTGAAGGCAACGTTTGTATTCCCTCCTCCACCTCCGGATTGCGTTTGAGTCAATTTTCCGCTGCCCGCTGTAGTGCTGCTCGCGTTCAACAGCATTGAGGTGGTTTGTGTTCCACCACTACCTCCACCTGATCCTGTTTGGAAAAACGAGAGGCCCGTTGAAATAGAGTCGATAAATCCTTTACCGCTATCACATGCCGTTGATGATCCTGGCGACGTTTGACAAAAATCCATTCGAAATAACCCATATGGATTGGCGGTTGACGGAGCCTGTGTTGCGGACATTTCTGCCTGAATATCTCCACCCCCCGGATTGAGCCAAGCTTTAAGTATCATGGGTGATGAGTTGTCTGTTCGAGTGGAAATAACCACCGCGGGCATATATTGAGAGCCGGTATTGGTACTGCCAGAATTTCCATTGCAAACTGTCTGATCCGACAAGGCAACATAGGCACCCAGATTAACCATGTCGGCACCATCAAAGGAACTGATTGTGCACAGGATATTGTTCAGGTTTGACATGACACTGGTCGTTTGGTCTTGCACATAAGATTGAGTTATATCGTTGTTATAAGCAGACGCGGCTGGTACTGCAGCCAGTGACAACGCGGGACAAAATGAGAAAATTACTATCGCTAATTTACTTGTATAACTTTGTGAGGTTTTCATTTGAATCTCTCCCAATTTGAAATAATTTGACTACTTGGCAGTAACTACCGCTACTTTAGAAGGCATCGCTACGCCCGCCACAGGTCCAGAAGGTGCTGCAGTAGCCGAATTGGATGACTTAGTACACCCAACACTAACGAAAGCGCTGGCAAGTAAAGTACAAATCAACAACAGAGCCGATAATTTCATGTCAATCCTCCTTAGAAAATATTAAGTGAAAAAATCCCAAAACCAGATTCCTTGTAAAAGCAATTTCCTCCGAATTATTTCTGATGTCAACGAAATTTTTAAGCACAAAATAGAACCAATGTCAATACACTGAATTTCTGAATAATTTTAATTAATTATGAGTAATTTACTAATATATAAAACTGAAATTGCTGTGCTAATTTTGGGGAAAAATGACGCTGAGAAATTGACCTTAATTATTCCGCTTGCTTAGATAAATTAATTCGACATAAACTGGCATTAATCTATTTTTTTCTCACTACGTGAATCACGATCGTGACCAGTGAGAACTTAGAAGTAGGCATTTCGGCTAAACCGACAGGTTATGATGGAAACTATAGACTGTTAAATTAATCCCCTTCGAATTCGCACAGAGCAAACACTTTCTGACCGAGTTTTTCAAGACGCGCACGTCCGCCAATGTCTGGTAGATCAATGATGAAGCAGCATTCAATGATCTTGCCACCCATTTTTTCGATCAGTGTACAGGCAGCTTCTGCCGTGCCACCGGTAGCGATGAGATCATCTACCAGCAAAACTTTTTCGCCTTTTTCGATAGCATCGGTATGTATTTCAATACGGTCGGTACCGTATTCGAGCTCGTAGTCGTGGCCTATGGTCGCTGCGGGTAATTTACCTTTTTTGCGTATCGGAACAAACCCTTTTCCCAGCGCATAAGCAAGCGGAGCGCCCAGGATAAAACCGCGCGATTCGATGCCCGCAATTTTGTCTATCTTCAAGTCTTTGTATCGGTGTACAAGTTCATCCACAGCGGTACGAAAACCCACCGGGTCTTTGAGCAAAGTAGTGATATCGCGGAACTGGATTCCTTGTTTGGGGTAATGCGGAACGGTGCGGATTTTTGACTTGATTGGCATGGTTTTTCCTAACTGCGTTTCTTGTAATCAACGAACTTTTGTTTCACTTCAAACATCTGTTGCTCAGTAAGAATATGAGGCTCTCCCGCCTGCAAGGTGCGCCAATAAATTTCGCACAGGTATTCGACTTCGACTGCCACTGAGAGTGCATCCTTCAAATCATTTCCCAATGCAATCATTCCATGATTACCTAAAAGGCATGCTTTTCGGTCATGCAACGCATCCAGCGCAAGATCGGAAAGGTTCTGTTCGCCAAACACACTGTAAGGTGTGCAGCGGATCGTATCACCTCCCGCGATGGCGATATGATAGTGAACAGCTGGCACGTTAAGGCGCAAGCAGGCAATTGTAGTGGCGAAGGTAGAATGCAGATGTAACACCGCACCGATCTCTGTACGTGCTTTTAAAATGTCGCGATGAAAACGCCACTCACTGGAAGGCTTGCCACCTTGCAGCAATTTTCCATCGGCATCCAGCAACACCAAATCCTGTTCGCGCATTTCAGTGACTGGCATTGCGGACGGAGTAATGAGGATATTGCTATCACAACGTACAGATGCATTGCCCGCCGTACCCCGGTTGAGACCCAACTCGACCATACGGCGCGAAGTGTCGAGCAATTGTTGACGCAAGTCTAGTTCGTTCATGGTTGTCATTTCAACATGCGTCCAGCAATAATTTGCAGTTTCTTGCACATTTCTTTATCTCGCGCTTCCGGAGCAGTGATAAGCGCATATTGTAACGAATTTCGGCAACCACATTCGCACGCGGTTAAGTCCGCTCCCATCCGCGGTACCGCATGCTTCACCAATGTTTTAGCCTTGTCGGCATTGGCCAACAACACTTGAATGATCTGATCTACGGTCACGTCATCGTGGTCGGGATGCCAGCAATCGTAATCAGTTACCATCGCCACGGTGGCGTAGCAGAGCTCGGCTTCGCGCGCGAGTTTGGCTTCTGGCATGTTGGTCATGCCGATCACATCGCAACCCCAACTGCGATAAAGCTCGGATTCAGCCAGGCTGCTAAATTGCGGCCCTTCCATGACTAAATAAGTACCGCCACGCAAAGCATTGATACCCGCTTCTTTCGCTGCTATTTCAATGTGATCACCCAAGCGTTTGCATACCGGGTGCGCCATCGACACATGCGCCACCAGTCCTGCGCCAAAAAAAGATTTGGCTCTGGCAAAAGTGCGGTCGATGAATTGGTCTACTATGACGAAGGTGCCGGGCGATAGGTGTTCGCGCAAAGAACCAACTGCACTCACTGAGATAACATCGCTGACACCAACCCGCTTGAGTACATCGATGTTAGCGCGGAAGTTGATTTCGGAGGGTGGTAACTTATGACCGCGCCCGTGACGCGGCAGGAAAGCCAGTTTTACACCATTTAATTCGCCAAAAAGTAATTCGTCGGATGGCTCACCAAACGGCGATTCGATCTTTTCCCAGCGTTTTTTTTCCAGGCCGGCGATGTCATAAACCCCGCTGCCCCCAATTATTCCAATACTTGCCTGCCCCATATTGACTCCATTCCTTCACCTAAACTTGGATTGAAACAGGAAAACCTATTTTTCTCAAGGTGATTTGTAGCGTTATTTCAAACACAAGTTGAACTACAAAAAACACCCTGAGTTAGCGCATAATACTGATTCATTTAATTTGCATCCCATTTTAACAATGACGACCCAACAACACGCTGATTTGCAAATCACTGGAATGCACTGTGCCTCTTGCTCCACGAGACTGGAAAAAGCTTTCAACCAATTGCCGGAAGTTATTGCAGTGGTCAATATCGCGACGGAAAAGGCCAGCATCACATTCAATCCGGCAACAACTGACATTGCTGCTTTGATTAGCACGGTTCGAAACACCGGTTTTGATGCACATGTAGCTCGCGATTTTGCCGCTGAAAAAAAAGAAAAAGTCGCACTCTACAAGCGCGAGCAGTTGCAGTTCATTATTTCAGTACTACTCATTTCACCGTTAATACTGGAAATGGTGTCCATGATGTTCGGTGTGCGTTTCACGCTGCCGGTTTGGGTGCAGTGGTTACTGGCAACGCCGGTTCAGTTTTGGGCAGGGGCACGTTTCTATCGCGGTGCCTGGAGCAGCCTGAAAAATGGCAGCAGCAATATGGATACGCTGGTTGCTCTTGGTACGAGCGCAGCCTACTTTCTGAGTTGTGCCATCATCATATCCGGTATTCATCAGCCTGTTTATTTTGAAGCAAGTGCTACACTCATCACTTTGGTACTGCTTGGCAAATTACTGGAAGCACGAGCCAAAGGCAAAGCTTCAGCCGCAATTGAATCCTTGTTCAAACTACAACCCAAACTGGCGCATGTTGAACGCAATGGAGAAATGCTGGATGTATCGGTCGGGCAGTTAAGTCCTGATGATATTTTTTTCGTTCGTCCCGGTGAAGGTATTCCCGTTGATGGAGTTGTTGTGGAAGGCGGTTCCAGTGTGAACGAAAGTATGCTCACCGGAGAAAGCTTGCCTCAATCCAAACAAGCTGATGACAAAGTCTACGCTGCGACTATCAATCAACAAGGCTTACTCAAATGTCGCGCGATTGCAGTAGGTAGCCAGACTCAACTTGCCGCCATTATTCGCATGGTGGAACAAGCCCAAGGTTCCAAAGCACCTATCCAAAAAATTGCCGACCGGGTTTCTGCTATCTTTGTACCGGTGGTTTTGGGACTTGCCACGATCACTTTTTTCTCGTGGTGGATATTGGGAGGTCATTTTTCCGTTGCGCTGATCAACGCTGTTTCAGTCCTGGTTATTGCTTGCCCCTGTGCCCTGGGTCTGGCTACACCGACCGCAATCGTAGTCGCTACCGGACGTGCAGCTCGTTCAGGTATTTTGGTTAAGGATGCCGCCGCATTGGAACGGGCACATCACCTTGATGTGCTTGTGCTGGATAAAACTGGCACGCTGACTGAAGGCCTGCCAACACTGACCGATTTGCTGCCGTCAAACGGTATCGAACCCTCGCAACTTTTGACAATCGCCGCCAGTTTAACTCAACACTCATCGCACCCTTTAGCGATGGCTTTAACTGCGCATTCCCGCACCGAGGGGATCGTGCCGAATGAGGTTAGTGACTTCAAGGAATTTACCGGCAATGGTTTGAGCGGTGTGGTATCCGGTAAAACATATCTGCTCGGTTCGCCGTCTTTCATCTCTATTTCCGGAAAAACCACTCTGGATGAATTCGCTTTGCTTGCTTTACAAAGGGAAGGAAAAAGCATCATTGCAGTGGCTTGTGACAGCAAACTTTTAGGTTTGATTGCCTTTTTGGACACGCTGCGCCCGAGTAGCAAAGCTGCCGTAAGCAAATTACGTGACATGGGTATTCGGGTGGTCATGTTAAGCGGAGACAACGCGGCCACGGCATTCGCAATTGCACAGCAAGCGGGAATTGAGTAATATCTTGCAGGGGTATTTCCCGAAGATAAAGCACGTCACGTTGCCTCATATAAAACCAAAGGTGCCATAGTCGGGATGGTCGGTGACGGAATCAACGATGCGCCGGCATTAGCTGCCGCTGATGTCAGTTTTGCGATGAAAAGCGGAAGTGATATCGCCATTGAAGCTGCTGACATCACCCTGATGCACAACGACCTGATGTCAGTCGTTAACGCCATTGATCTGTCGCGCGTCACGCTGAGTAAAATTCGGCAAAATCTATTTTTCGCTTTCGCCTATAACGTGCTGGGAATACCGCTCGCCGCAATCGGACTCCTTAATCCGGTCATCGCCGGCGGCGCAATGGCGATGAGTTCAGTTTCAGTCATCAGCAATGCCTTGCTGCTCAAAAACTGGGTTCCTGAAAAATAATTTCAGCAGACTGACTGCCTCACCCTTTGATTAAAAAAGGGTCACGAGTTTGTTGCGTTTGATGTACACCAACACCCAAGCGCCGATGGTTAGTGCCCATGCAATAATTTTGACAATAATGGAATTAAAAATCAGCATATCCAGTTGCAAAAATATAGTGAATGCGGTGATATTGAAGGCAATCATTGCAATAATAATTGACAACGGTAACTTGATCATAAATGACTCCTGTTTATACATCTGACTAAAATCATGGCTTACTTGGTATTTGAACGCAACAGCATCCCGATGTAACTTTACTACAGGCAAATTTTAGCACCTGACTACTGATTCTTTAGTTTCAATATCTCGGCACTGGCATTACTGCTCTGCACACATTGCCGCCACTCTTTACTGGACGGGCTTTCAGGATCTTGTTGTAAAAAGCATTCGCATTTGCAAGCAGCCGCTCGTGAACAGCCTTCAAGGCTTCCGTTTTTGCAGGATTGTTGTTGCTGAGCACACTGCAAATTACAAACTCGTCCGGTTTGCTGCATTCTTTGTTGTTCAGCTAATGGAATCTGAACTAACGGGGGTTGTTGCGTCATAATTCCCCAAACCAACATGACACAACCCAGCAGAAAAAATCCCCCTACCAGCCAGTTAAAACGGGAAGCTACTTCGCTTAACTTTTCGAGCCAGGTTGTATCGCTTCCCTTTTCGCCAACTTCAAAACGCAGCAAACCGCTTAATCCAGATTTTGCCTGAAGTCGGTTACACGCATCAATGCATTCACCGCAATCAATGCAACTGTCATAGGTTTCTATTTTCGTGGGCTGAATGGAAGTAATGCAGGTTGTCGCGCAATAATTGCATTTGGCGCATGAACTTGAACGGGAAGCATCATAGGTGACGTGAAGCGCATCTCTGGTCTTAAACATCCGTTGCCCGATGCGATACAGACAGGCGTAATCGCACATAAAATACCGGACTACCGCGATGTCGATAAAAATCAGAAACACTGCAAAGAAATACAGGCGTTGCATAAATTTGGATAGTTTTGCGCCAGAGCTAAAACTAACCATGGACCACACTTCGCCGGGTGTATAGAAAAAGAAAAACGGGATGAGTGCCAGCACCAACGCTGCCCCCATAAACATCGCTCCCAAGAGCAGCCAATTTACAATCTTGTTTTTG
Organism: uncultured Gallionellaceae bacterium; assembly: GCA_903913145.1. Classification (GTDB taxonomy): domain Bacteria; phylum Pseudomonadota; class Gammaproteobacteria; order Burkholderiales; family Gallionellaceae; genus PALSA-1006. Next base: position 7,027 of record CAIWKC010000367.1, read on the forward strand.
GTCGCCGCAACATTCATCCCTTCACCGTCTACACTTACATCGGCGCGTTTACCGAGCAATTTATAGGTAAGGAAATTCGCCCACTCTGAAAGCAAATTTTGTGGACACGCCCATCCGCACCAGACCGAGCCAATGGTCATGTATGTGAGGATCGGGGCAGTTGCAAAGATGACAGCCAAACCGAAGACAAAAAAGAAATTAGACCACCATATCTGGTGATCCAAAATATAAAAACTTGCCGTGACAAGATCAATACGAAACAACCCAAGGGCGGGTATCGTCCCCAGTAGCAACAGCATTCCGATCTGAGTTACTCTTCGTTTCCAACGAAATCCTGGCAACATCAATCCATCCTCAATAACCATTCTGAACTTGAATATGATACGTGCGTATATAATTAAGTTAGCACTTGCTAATGTAATTCACACTCGGTCAATTTGCAACCGGATAATTGCGCAAAATACTTTAAGTCTTATTTGGGTAGCAATAAAAAGCCCAGCCTTGTTTTTTTAAGCTGGGCGGTGAGTATGGTTTAGTTTCAAGGGAGTGAAGCAATCAGTTGTCTTTTGCCCCTTGCTCGACCCACTTTTTTAGAATGTTGATATTTTCCTTGGCGAGTCCGCCATTCATGCCGTAGGGCATCTTGATGGATGAGTGTACGCGTCCCTCGATCACTTGAATGAAAATACTGGTAAAACTGTCTCCCGGTATGATGACCGAACCAAATTTTGTGCCCTTCATCAGGCTTTGATAGGTCGTCATATCCAGTCCGCTTTTCTCAAAACCCTTACCACCGGGTTCATGGCAGTTCAGGCAATAATCATGGAGAACAGGTTTTACGTCTTTCTTATAGCTCATTTCCTTTGAAGCCGGATTGGCAATCGCCATCGTTGAAAAAGAAAATGAGCCAAGGACTGCAAGGTAAAACCACATTCTGTGTTTCATAACACCCTCCATGAATTGTTCAATTTATTTTTGTCAACCACGCTCAAAATATATCTTTACCATTCCAGGAATGATCTGGCCAATCCTGAGTATGAAGAGCAGTTAATTCTTCAATATACTCCG
>CAIWKC010000368.1 GCA_903913145.1 uncultured Gallionellaceae bacterium
CTCCGGCGAATTGACAAGCGCCATAGCGATGCCTATGCGCTGTTTTGTCCCGCCCGAAATCTGGTGAGGATAATCGTAGAAGGTCTTATTCGGATCGGATATGTGCACCCTATTCAAATATTCGAGCGCCAGTTCTTTTGCTTTCGTTTCTTGAAAAGTTATCTTTTTTTCCATCTCGGCAGATTTTTCCTGCTCTAGTTTGAGACTTTCCATAAGTACATTAATAGTTTTCAAGTATTCGCCCGATTTTTTCTTTTCGTCCTCAAGCTGGGCATTTTTCTTGAATAGTTCATTTTCTTCGACTGCAACAAGTTTATTTAACTGGTTCTGCAGGTCAGACAACTTTTTGACAAACTCGGCATTTTTTTCTTGTTCCTGCTTGAGGCATTCTCTGAGATGAACGGTCGTTTTCAAATGTTCAAGAGAACGACTTCTCTCCTCTTCAAGTTGTGCGTCTTTCATTGCAAGCTCGTGTGAATTAATTTTGTCGTCTGCCACGTTCGTTTGCTGACTACTGCAGTTGTCATCTTCGGAATAGGCGAAAGTTTTTAAAGTTTTATCCATGATCTTTATTCTCGTAAATTACAGTCGGAAGTGCAACTCCAAGCGAAAAAGTTGTGTAAAGAATCTTATTGTTTCGAGCTAGCCGGATCGACATTTTGATTTTCCCCGACTGGGTCCGGTGGAACATCTTCCTTGCTTGGCGGCACTTCTAAAGGAACAGCTGTTGCAGTGTTAGCCGCAGGTAATTGCACAACTCCAACAGATATGGGACTTTTTTGAACAAACGGTTTGGCCACTTGATTGGGAAGTTGTATTTTGTTTACTTGATTCGCTGATGTCATATTACTTGCGGCAAGCGATGCCGACTGAGGCTTGTTATAGTTTAATGGTAGGTGTGCAACCTGCTTCGCAGCAACTTTACCGCCGTTAATGTTACTCTGAGGCTGTGCCGGTTTCTCATACACATTTACATCAGGAGTGTTGATCACTTTTTCTGAAATAGAATTTTCTTTACTCTTCATCATCATGGAAGAGTCAGACTGAGGCAATTTTTCCGGCGGTGAAACCGAGAAGCTCACATTGTCGTTTGAGCTAGAATTGAATAACAAAACGGGCGCATATTGTTGAATCAAAACCCATGATTCCCAAAACACAACCACTATCGCCATAGTTGCCAAAAGAAAAAATATGCGGCGAAATTTGTCGTGTTTGCGGACTATTCTAACTTTGGCATTTCCAAAAATAGTATGGATGACTTCAGCCTGCCCGATTTCAGTCCACTCGCTTGCTTTTGGTTGAATATTGGATGCCATCGTTAGACGGTCTGAAATATCAAGTTGTCCGGTGTCGTGACTCATTCTTGCTATACCTTGGTTTAACTGCCCATACTCGCATGATAACAAGCAAGCTTGTATGGGTCGAGCCACCTGTGGTTGATATTTTATTTTGCAGGACAATACTAAAGAAAATCATTACAGTGCCGATTTTCGAAAATTGCTTGATAATCGGAATAAATATCTTCCCAAAGCCATGCTTGACTCACCTCATCTCGTCGTTTCAATCTCTGGCCATGGTTTCGGCCATGTCGCGCAAACTGCGCCAATTCTGAACTTGTTATCGAAGCGCATGCCGCAACTGCGAATCACGGTACGCTCTGCCGTTCCACTGGCGCATTTACGTTCGCGCATTAATGCACCATTCGAACACCTGCAAAGCCAAGGCGACATCGGAATGATCATGTCGTCTGCGCTCGATGTTTGTGTAGCTGAAAGTCGATCTGCCTATCAAACTTTCCATGCCGATTGGAACACTCGAGTCGCTGATGAGGCAAAACTGCTTCGTGAACTGGACGCCGATGCAGTCTTCTCAAATGTGGGTTACCTGGCACTGGCAGGTGCTCAAAAAGCTGGCATCCCCAATGCGGCGCTGTGCTCATTGAATTGGGCTGATATTTATCGGCATTGCTGCGGAAGCGATGCAATCGCTAACCAGATTTACACCTGTTATGCTCAAGCCGACGTTTTCTTCCGTGCCACTCCAGGCATGCTTATGCGAGATCTACCTAACCTTGTTCCGGTGTCACCGATCGCTGCAGTGGGTGACATCAAACGCAATCAACTCAATCAAGAATTGCAATTATCGGCAAAAGACAAATTAGTGCTGGTAAGTATGGGGGGTATTGCAAGCCGTTTGCCTATTGAACGTTGGCCCTGCCGGGAAAATGTTTTCTGGGTGGTACAAGAAAGTTGGAAAGTGAGTCACCCCAAGGCCATCGTGCTAGAAATGTTGAAGATTAATTTTAGTGATCTCCTGGCCAGTTGTGACGTACTAGTATGCAAACCAGGCTATGGGAGCTTTGTCGAGGCGGCTTGTTGCTGCAAGCCGGTACTGTACGTCAACCGTCCTGATTGGCCAGAAACTCCAGCTTTGGTAGATTGGTTGCAACAAAATGGTGTGTGCCGGGAAATATCACTCGGGCAAACCGAGAGTGGTGAATTTTTCCTAGAATTGGAAAATGTGTTGCAATCACCACCACCTTTTCGCCCCACACCAAATGGTGCTGATCAAGTGGTCAACTGGCTTATGGAAAATTTCTTTAACGCTAGCTCTTCAGGTAATTAAACCGATATTCTTAAGTAAAACTCACCGGGTCTGCAAGCTTGAATGCCCGCAGGTGTACCCGAGTCAATTTGAAAACGATTTAGTGGTGATGCCCGCCGTCACCATGTACGTGACCGTGATCCAGTTCTTCCTGAGTTGCTTTACGAACACCTGTGATGACGCCATCAAACTTGATTGTCTTTCCCGCCAGCGGATGATTGCCATCAACTGTTACCTCTTTGTCGGTAATTTCAATCACGGTATAGAGTAAAAAGTCTTCGTCATCATCGCCTTCTGCACCGCCTTCAAATTGCATACCGACAGCGACATCTTTAGGAAACATGTCGCGCGGTTCGGCACGCACGAGTTCATGTTCGTATTCGCCGAATGCGTCATCCGGCAACATGGTGACTGAGAATTTATCGCCCAGGCTCTTGTCATGAACAGCCTCTTCCACTGCCGGAAAAATGCCATCATAACCTCCATGAACATAACTGATCGGGTCGTCTGCTTTTTCAAGTATTTCCCCTCCCCCTGTTACATCGGTCAGTTCATAACGCAGTGAGACGACGGTGTCTTTAGCGACTTTCATTTCATTTCCTTTATCAAGTTGAGTACTTCATCCGGATGCTTGTGCGCATGAACTCCGTATAGAACATGACGCAGTTTGCCCTGTTTATCTATCACAAAAGTGGAACGCTGAATGCAGACCGTTTTGTGCCCATCTACTTCTTTTTCGTAGAGTACTCCGTATTTTTTACAGACTCGTGACTCTGTATCAGCCAGCAGCAATACCGACAGCCCGTATTTATCGCGAAATTCAGCGTGGCTGATACAGTCATCCCGGCTAATGCCAACCACGATGGCGTCGAATTCGGCGAAGTCTTCTTCGTGTTCGCTGAATTCATTGGCTTCCATTGTGCAGCCGGGAGTATCATCCTTGGGGTAAAAATACAAAACAATGTTTTTTTTTGCTTGCCACGAAGTGAGTTTAAACATTTCCATATCGGCATCAGCCAATTCAAAATGAGGCGCTTCCATCCCAACTTCCAAGTGCATAATGTATTCCCCCGTTGAACAGCATTCTAACTGAGTTTTATTTTGCGCCAAATTTATTTTAAAGACTTTTTTACGGGGCACCAATCACCCTATATAATCACAAATTATGAAAACAAAACTTACTTTGCTTGGCGGACTTACAATCATTGAATTTTTGCGCGACTACTGGCAAAAAAAACCCTTGCTCGTTCGGCAAGCCGTTCCCGGCTTCAAAGGTTTGCTCAATCCGCAACAACTCATCGCACTGTCTTGCCTTGAAGATGCGCAGGCACGCCTGGTAAAACAATCGCGCAATGCCTGGCGATTGGCACACGGCCCTTTCGAGCAGGGTCAGATGGCCAAGTTGCGCGGCAAGTGGACAGTACTGGTGCAGGGTGTAAATAACACGCTGCCGGAGGCAACGGAACTTTTGAAACCTTTCAACTTTATTCCCCATGCGCGTTTGGATGATTTGATGGTCAGCTATGCCACCAAAGGGGGCGGCGTGGGCCCTCACTTTGATCCTTATGATGTATTTTTGTTGCAAGGATTGGGACATCGACGCTGGCAGATTACCACTCAGAAAGATCGCACATTGATAGAAGGTGCCCCGTTACGAATATTAAAACAATTTGACGTGGAACAAGAATGGGTTTTAGAAGCCGGTGACATGCTATATTTGCCGCCGCAATGCGGGCATAACGGTATTGCTGAAGACGACTGCATGACCTATTCCATCGGTTTTCGCACGCCAACTTATCAGGAACTGTCAGAACAGTTTCTGGTTTACCTGCAAGATCGAATTGGCATAGCGGGTGTGTATGCAGACCCAGACCTCAAGACACAGAAATATCCGTCAGAAATCAGCAATGAAATGGTTCAGCAAGTCGCCCGGGCCATCCGCAAAGTTCAGTGGGACGATGAAGATATTGCTAATTTTTTGGGCAGCTATTTGAGCGAACCCAAGCCGCATATTTATTTTAACGCGCCAGCCAAACCTTTGCCGGAAGCGCGTTTTGCACTGGCGCTGAAGAATGGAGGTGTCACTCTCGATCTGCAATCCCAAATGTTGTGCTACAAGCAAACCGTTTTCATAAACGGTGAATCTCATCCCGTGGGTAAAGGCAGCTTTAAAACTTTACGGGAGTTGGCCGACACCAGACAACTGCCTGCGGCAAGCAAACTGACTGCCGAAGCGACAGCTTTGCTATACGAATTTTATCTGGAAGGATACGTTAAATTGTTATCCGGCAAAAAACAGCTGGCCTCATGAGTGAAGGTGGGCTAACTCACAAGCCACTTGACGGCGTTGCAGAATATGTTGCAGCGCTCGACGAAATCTGCGGATTGGCTCAGCAGTCTCTTTTCATATTCGAAAATGACTTTGATAGCCTGGGATTTGATTCTGAAGTTCGTTACAACACGCTCCGGCGTTTTCTCCTCTCCAGTCCCTTTGTGTGCCTTCACCTGCTGGCACACGACACCGAACCACTGGTGCGTTTTTGTCCGCGCATCATGATGTTGTTGCGCCAGTTCAGCCACGTCATGCACATCTACCAGACACCAACCAATCTTCGGCATTTGACAGCACCTTTTGCAGTTGCCGACTCGCAACACTTCGTGCGTCGTTTTCACTTCAATGATACTCGAGGCATTTTTGGCCAAAATGACCCGCAAGAGTCCATCTTGTTGAAATCCCGTTTCGAAGAAATATGGGCTAGCTCTCATCCCAATGCTTCAGGATCAGTGCTCGGATTGTAATAAGCAAGCATTCACGCATTAAACTCTAGCTTTTTTCGATAGAGTTGGTAGAATACTGCGCCCTTGTAACGTCATTCTTGCCGCTACAGGCTCCCCTTGGAAGAATTTTTCAATTAGTTAATTAAGGAAATAAAATGAAATACTCCGTACTCGTTGCTGCTCTTTTAGCTTTGTCTCTTTCTGCTTGTGGCGAAAAGCCAGCCGCTCCTGCTGCTGCTCCAGCTCCTGCACCTGTTGCTGCCGCACCTGCAGCTTCAGCTCCAGCTGCCGCTTCTGCAACAGCTGCTGCATCTGCAACTGCTCCAGCTGCCGCTTCTGCACCTGCTGCTCCTGTTGCAAAGTAATAAGCTTTAAAGTTCAGCACCAACAAAAAGCCGACATATGTCGGCTTTTTGTTTTAGATGTTCCCTTTGCTTTTTTCAAGAGGATTTTCTTCTTAAACTATCTCGCACCATTCCAAGCCTTCGTTCTGCGTCGCCACAACAACCCTGTCTTTTTTGCCGGATAGTACTCGAGTCAAGGCGCTCACAGCCAATTCACGCGTATTATTTTTATGACTGAGATGGGCCGCCACAACGTATTGCAATTTGCCACAATCCAACCGCGCCAGCAATGCTGCGGCGTCGAAATTATTAAGATGCCCGAATCTTCCGCCGACACGTTGCTTCAAATGATAGGGATATTCGCTGTTCGCCAGCATATCGGTGTCGTGATTACATTCCAATACTAGCGCATCGCAACCATTCAAGGTCGCTTCGATATGCGGAGTTGAAGATCCCACATCGGTCAAAACGCCGAGTCGCCGTATACCGTCACTGAAAACATATTGCACGGGTTCACTTGCATCGTGCGGGACTGGGTATGGTTGTACCATGACCTCACCTATCGAAAACGGCAGATGAGGATTAATTTCTGTCACTGCTGACAAGTCTGCCAGTGCTCCATTTTGCGAACGTAACGTGCCGTGTGTGAGAAA
>CAIWKC010000369.1 GCA_903913145.1 uncultured Gallionellaceae bacterium
AAAGTGATCAATACGAACAACATCAACCAACTCGGTAGTTTTGCGCAAGCGTTCTATCCACCATGCATAGCCTTCCTGCTCATGCGCAGGCCAACGGTAGAGCGGGTTGCCCCAACGCTGTCCGGTTGAACTGAAATAATCCGGAGGGACTCCCGCTATAACCACAGGTAAATGATCCTCACCCAACTCAAACAGATCCTGACGCGCCCAAACTTCGGCACTTTGATAGGCTATAAAAATAGGGATATCGCCTATAATCTGAACCCCGCGCTGGTTTGCATACTGTTTTAACTTTCTCCATTGACGGAAAAAATTCCACTGGCAGAAACTCCAAAATTCGATTTCTCGAGACAGCTCAACCATCGCTTTTGCCAAGGCTTTTTTCTCGCGTCTGGCAAGACTCGGCTCCCAATGCGCCCAGTCACGCCAGCCAAACTTTTCTGCCAATGCCATGAAGAGTGAATAGTCGTCCAACCAGGATTGCTCAGCTGAGCAAAACGCTTCATATTCGGCGTAATCCTGCTTATTTGCAAAAAATCGTTTGGCTGCGATATGCAGTTTTTCCATGCGATATCGATAGACAACGGAATAGTCCACCCTATGAGCGGCAAAGCCCACATGCACGTTTAGATCATCAGCATCTAGCCATCCATGCAAGAGCAATTCATCAAGATCTATGAGCAGTACATTTCCGGCAAAAGCAGAGCTACTCATGTAGGGTGAGTTTCCCGGACCAATGCCGCCCAGAGGCAACATTTGCCACATTTTTTGACCTGCAGCAACGAGCCAATCAACAAAATGATATGCGGCCGCACCAAAATCACCGGAACCATGTGTGCCGGGTAACGATGTTGGGTGTAGCAATACACCACTGCTGCGGGTGAAACGCATGGACTAACCTTTCAGATATTTATAGCTCAGTTGTCATTTCAATCATGCATCATCAACAGATGAAGCCTACCTGAGATCAGGAACCGCGCCTCATGGTGCCACCACCTTCAGCCGAACCTCCACCTTGGCTGATGGGTTTATTTAAACTCTCCGGAACGGGCAGCTTTAACAAACGATAAAGTTGCATGAGATTATGGCGATATAAACGATCAAAGCTACCAACTGCATCCGAAGGGTTGTAATCGCCAAACCACCAGAACCAATCGGAACTCTCGCAAGATGAAAGTTGTCTTTCCGCTGCTTTTTTCTCTTTTTGACTGAGCCGTCCAGCCGCCATTACCATGTCATAACTTTGTTTTGCCATGCATAACAAATCCCAAGCGTGATTTTTATCTGTTGAGCCAATCCAGGTAGAAAACGTACCGTAAACCCAGCTGCCTGCGACCAAACCCGGCAACTCTCCGGTTTTTGCTACATTGTTCGCACCTGTTTTAGCAGAAGCATCCAAATATTCCGAATAAGTCGTCGTGCGGATAGCTTGATGTTTCTCCAGAGATGTATACAGATCATTTATAAAATGGTAACCATTGTAAGGATAGTATTCCCAAGCATTCTCGCCATCTAAAATAATACCTACCAGCGGTGTTTCGCCGGTGCCAGCTTGATTCGCTATATCCATTAACTGTGCAAGGAAATTATTGGAGGCGTCTTTGCCATTCCAATTTGAATACTCAAAACCGATCAAATCCGACAGGCGATCGTCTCGAAAAAAACAGTTAACGCTATTGGCCGCACCCTGCAACCGATAGGGGCGGTAAAGATATTGAGCGCGTGCCGGAAGTTCACCCACCTTGCGCAAACTATTGGCCAATACGCCTTCTCCACTTGCAACCCAGCGGCATTCCTGGCCTGCCAAAACTTCAAGAAGTGTTGTTGATACCGCACCTTCCGCCGGCCAAATCCCCTGCGGAGTGACGCCGAAACGTGAAAAGTGACTCTTGACAGTAGAACCTATATGCGACTCTACGCGAGACTTGCCGCCCGGATAACACAGGGCCTGAGGCAAAGTGCTATCAGGCACACACTCGCGCGCACTATTGAAATCGAGTAATAAGGGAGCCAACGGATGATAGTGCGGTGTTGCTGAAATTTCGATTTGTCCACTCTCGGCCAACTTTCGGTAGCGAGGAATGATACCGGCAATAATTGTTCCGATCAGATCAAAAATAATTTTACGATCTGCATGGGTAAAGTTTTCATCCTTGCTCATCATTTGAATCAGCACATCATTTTCTCGGCGCACGGTCTCTCCGAACCACGCCAAGTGATACCACGTCAGCAAGTCGGCCATATATTGACCGGATAAATACGACTGGGAAACTTGCCCTTTTGACTCGATCATCTTGAACAAATCAAACAAGCGTTTATAGGCCGGATAAGGTGCAACCATTTTGCTGAGATTACTGCGGAAGCAACTTTCCAAAACCAATTGACGCTCAGCCGAGGTGATGTCGTTGAGATTCTCGCGCACTAATAAACGCAGTAACGGATCACGAATTTGCCCGCTGGAAAATTGCTGTTCATAATCTTCCAATTGATCCAGTAAGATCGGTACGAAATTGACGACCGCTTTGACACCCGGATGTTGCTCAAGATGATAAGCCATATCCGAATAATCTTTTATTGCGTGTAAATACACCCAGGGCAGTACGAAATCGCCTGTACTGTAATCACGGTAATCCGGCTGGTGCATGTGCCAGAGAAAAACCAAATCAAGCTCTTTACTCATCATCAAATCCGTCTTAAATAGCAAGTGTCACTTGTGCACAAAAGTTGCAGAATATCAATGTAACGCTAGCTTTTCGCACCACGTACCCGCCCCATGTCTTGCCCCAGCATTTCAGGTGTGATCAGGGTAATGCCATTCGCACTTACATGAAATCGTTTTGCATCCGCATCTTGATCGTAACCGACAACCATTCCATCGGGAACAATACAATTTTTATCAATTACCGCGCGTCTGATTTTGGCGTTTCTACCAACCTCCACATTGGGAAGCAGCACTGAATCTTCAACAATGGTATAGCTATGCACCTTCACATTGGAGTACAACAAAGAACGCGCAACCGATGCACCACTGATGATGCAGCCGCCCGATACCAGAGAGTCAACAGCCATACCGCGGCGTTCGTCCTCGTCAAAAACAAACTTGGCCGGCGGCAACTGCTCTTGATATGTCCATATTGGCCATTCTTTATCGTACATATTCAAATCCGGAACCACTTTGGTAAGTTCCATATTGCCTTCCCAGTAGGAATCAATCGTTCCCACATCACGCCAATAAGAATTACCCCCTTCATCACGCACACAACTGTCTTCAAAACTTTGAGCGAAAACCCGATACCCGGCAGCCATCAAATGGGGAATAATATCTTTGCCGAAATCGTGGCTCGAGTGCGGGTCATCGGCATCCCGAATCAATTGTTCACACAAGAATTTTGTGTTAAAAACGTAAATACCCATGCTCGCCAGAGAGAGCTCGGGCTTACCGGGAATTGCAGAAGGATTAGCCGGTTTTTCAACAAAGCTGATTACTCTCGATTCGGCGTTGATTCCCATTACTCCGAAGGCCTTCGCATCATTAACCGGCACTTCGATACAGGCAACGGTCATATCGGCATTTTTCTCCACGTGAAATGCCAGCAACTTGCCGTAATCCATTTTATAAACGTGATCACCCGCCAGAATCAATACATATTCCGGATCCGTGTCACGCAGAATATCCAGATTCTGGAACACGGCATCAGCCGTGCCCGTATACCAAGACTCCTGCATCCACTGTTGCGCCGGTAAAACGTCGATGAACTCGCTGAATTTACCATTCAAGAAGCTCCAGCCACGTTGAATATGTTGCAGCAAACTATGGGATTTATATTGCGTGGCAACACCTATACGACGAATGCCGGAGTTGACACAATTTGATAATACGAAGTCAATGATACGAAATTTTCCACCAAAGGGAACCGCGGGTTTAGCTCGCCAATCTGTCAACTGATGCAAACGGCTACCTCGACCGCCGGCTAGAATCATTGCGTAAGTATTCTTCGTCATTAAGCTGACAAAACGAGATTTATCTTTCTGTGACATACTTTTCACCTCTACGCTTGATATATTGTTTTGTTCATCGTCTTTTTCGTGATTGTATCAGAAGAATTCAAGTACCTTTCCTCTTAATGTTATCAATAAGTTTCGAATTAATTTGGGGAATATGCCAACTCTACGCAAAATAATACTTGCAATCCGGAAGTATTTGCCTATAATGCGCGCCTCGCTGCGATGTACGTGCAGCGCTTAGTCCATCGTTTCCTGACCCCCAGCGTCTCCGGCTTAATGCCGTTCTGATGCGTCCTGTTTTACCGGTTAGCGACGATGTTTTGCGCCGGTAGAGCTTTAAACTCCTACTGAATTTCATTGTGTAGCCATTGTGCCGCACATGCGCTGTTACTTTATTGTAAGGAATAAACGTGTCCATAGAAAACACAACTGAAAATGCAGTTAATCCAACTGCTGAAAACGCTATTGCTCCATCTGTTACATTTGCAACACTGGGTCTGAACCCATCCATTCTAAAAGCCGTTGAAGAGTCTGGCTACACTATACCCACACCCATTCAAGCCGAAGCAATCCCGACCATCATGGCCGGACACGATCTGATGGCCTCTGCACAAACGGGCACTGGAAAAACGGCTGCCTTTATTTTGCCGGCACTGCATCGCATTGCTGAACCTTCGGCAGTTCGTAGCAAAGGTCCCCGTGTTTTGGTACTGACCCCAACCCGCGAACTCGCTCAACAAGTTTCTGATGCGGCCACTAAATACGGCAAGAACATGCGCGTAAAAGTGGTCAGTATTCTGGGCGGCATGCCTTACCCGCTGCAAAACAAATTGCTCTCCAGCCCGGTTGATATTCTGGTTGCAACACCGGGTCGTTTGATCGACCATATCGAGCGCGGACGTATCGACTTTTCCCGTCTGGAAATTTTGATCATGGACGAAGCCGATCGCATGTTGGACATGGGCTTTATCGACGATGTAGAACGTATCGCTGCAGCTACGCCCGCTACACGTCAAACGCTGCTGTTCTCGGCTACATTGGATGGCGTGATCGGCAACTTGGCACAACGTCTGCTCAAAACACCAAAACGCATCAGCGTAACCAGCTCAAAAGCGCGCCACGAACACATCGAACAACGTTTGATGTATGTGGACGATATGGCGCACAAAAATCGCCTGCTCGACCATCTCTTACGTGACACTGAACTCAACCAAGCTCTGGTTTTCACCGCCACCAAGCGCGATGCGGACATCCTGGCCGACAGCTTGTCAGCGCAAGGTCACGCCGCGGCAGCTTTGCACGGTGACATGAACCAGCGCGACCGTAATCGTACCTTGGTTAACTTACGTCGCGGTGCAGTGCGTGTGTTGGTTGCAACCGATGTGGCCGCTCGCGGCATTGATGTTGCCGGTATCTCTCACGTCATCAATTTCGACTTGCCCAAGTTTGCAGAAGACTACGTTCACCGTATCGGTCGTACCGGTCGCGGTGGCGCATCCGGTATCGCTGTATCATTTGCTTCAAATCGTGATGCAATGCATTTGCGGAAAATTGAGCAATTTACCGGTCAGCGCATTGATGCTCACACAATCGCAGGACTCGAACCCAAGTTCAAACCGCGTCCTGCTCCAAGCGGGCGTGGCAATGGTGGTCCACGTAGCGGTACAGGCGCTCCGCGCGGTGCCGGTTCGGGTGCCCCTCGTCACCATGCTCCAGACAGCCGTCACAGCTTTCCGCGTGATGACCGTCAAGGACAAGCCCGCCGCGAAGGTCATTCACACAGTCGTTTTGGTGCCAGCCCCCTGACATCGCACACTAGTCATGTCGATGGCAACCGTGCCCACACTTCACGTGACTTTAATGCGGGAAATATTACTCGCACACACACAAGTACAGGAACAGTGAGCCCACGCGGCTTCGGCGCAGGTGCAGGAACGGGTGGTCGTAGCGGCGCAGGTGCAGGTGCTCCGCGCACTGGCACTGGAGGGCCTCGTCGTCCCAGTACAGGCTTCTCACAAGGTCGTACCAATAACGGCAACGGCAATCGCTAACAAACCTATCTAAATACGACTGGTTTTCTCTGTCTGGTTTAGATAAATAAAAAGCGTCCTGATTTCTCGGGACGCTTTTTTATTGCCTACTTTTATTGACCGATTGGATACCAACCGCGACTCTTTTTCGATTCAAAAAATATGCGCTTTGCTGAAGAACCTCTTATCTCACTATTTTGAAACTGCTACAAGGCTGCCGCAACTGCGGCAATTGATACTGACAGAGCAGCGAGCCAGCCAAGTTCACCGATAAATTTAGTGTCCTCTTCTGACAATTTTTCATTCGCGGAAATCTTGGTGTTGAGTTTTGCCAGATCGGATTGCAACTTGCTCAGCTTAGCCTGCTGTAGCTGCACTTCTTTCAACTTTAAATCATGAGCTTCTTCCAAAGATGATTGATTAGATGTCATACAAAACTCCTCATAATAATTTTATCAACTCACGCGAGCCAACTTTCAGCAACATATACTGAAAAACTGCCCGGTAATGTATGTTGACGAACACAGCATAAATATCGTTCTGCAAGTACGACAAATCGTTTTATTTACTTCGCTCGATAATTTCTCGCAATGTTTGGCAAAAGAACGGTCGCTCTAAAGATACATCAAACGTTATCTACTTCAGTTGAAAAAATATTATGCATGCCTCATTTATACAACTTGGACGCAACTGCAAATTTTGCCAATTAGCCTAGATTTCGTATCATGACAAAAATGCATATTTCATTACCAGAAACTCCTAAAAATTTCGCTGATCAGCAGGTCACCTCGGCGGACTACGGCACTTCAAGCGAATATGTGCGCGAGCTGATTCGTTGCGATCAAGGCCTCACTCAACGACGAAATCTTTTGATGGAAGGCGCGCAGTCTCCCCCTCCAGTCTTGCAACTGCAGGGTAGCCACGATATTTCTGGCGGAATACAGGATGATGCATAAACACCAGTTAAATGGGCCAATTCAAACTTAAAAGTGACAGGCTCAAAATCAATATGGTCATTACAAACCCAATTATATAGTCGAACATCGCCCATTTGATTCGCTCGCAACACGTTGAAAAACTGATAGCATGTACCGTGCTACTTGAAGCAATACTATATTGCGCGGCACAGTCTTGGAAAACACATGGCATATCAACACAGCGTGGGCTCAACCAACTACCACTATAGTTCGCTGAAAGAAGTCATGGCGAAAGCCACACCTGCGCGTTCAGGAGACTTTCTTGCGGGGGTGGCTGCCGAAACTTATGCCGAGCGCATGGCAGCCAAAATGTGTTTGGCAGCAATGCCACTTAAACACTTTCTCGAAGAGTTGCTGATACCTTATGAGTCCGATGAAGTCACTCGCCTGATCGTTGACAGCCATGATCCACAAGCCTTCGCACAAATCAGTCATCTCAGCGTGGGCGATTTTCGCGACTGGCTGCTGACTGATGAAGCAGACTCTGCCACCTTAACAAGAGTTGCTTGGGGAATCACGCCCGAAATGGCCGCCGCGGTGAGCAAGTTGATGCACAATCAGGATTTGATTTTAGTCGCAAAAAAATGTCATGTAACCTCGGCCTTTCGTAACACCATTGGCTTACCCGGCCATTTATCTTCCCGCTTGCAACCTAACCACCCGACAGATGATGCGTGTGGCATAGCAGCATCCATGATCGATGGCCTACTTTATGGCGCGGGTGATGCAGTAATCGGCATTAATCCCGCCACTGACAGTCTTCCTGCCCTCATGAACCTTTACTGTCTGGTAGATGAGGTCATCAGCCAGTATGACATTCCCACCCAGTCTTGCATCCTCACGCATGTTACAAACCAGATTCAGCTGATTGAAAAAGGAGCCCCGGTAGATTTGGTTTTTCAATCAATTGCTGGCTCTGAGAAAGCCAACAAAAGCTTTGGCATTAATCTGGCGTTGTTAAAAGAAGCACAGCAAGCCGCGCTTTCGCTGAATCGTGGCACGATAGGTAGAAATGTAATGTATTTTGAAACAGGGCAAGGTTCCGTACTTTCTGCCAATGCTAATTTTGGCGTTGATCAACAAACTTGTGAAGCACGTGCCTACGCTGTTGCCCGTCATTTTTCACCGTTGCTGACCAACACCGTGGTAGGTTTTATCGGCCCGGAATACTTGTATGATGGAAAACAAATTATCCGTGCGGGTTTGGAAGATCACTTCTGCGGTAAATTATTAGGCGTGCCACTCGGTTGCGATGTGTGTTACACCAACCATGCGGAAGCCGACCAGGACGACATGGACACTTTAATGACGTTGCTTGCCAATGCTGGTTTAACATTCATCATGGGCGTGCCGGGTGCGGATGACATTATGCTGAATTATCAAACCACCTCTTTCCATGACATACTTTACTTACGCAAATTACTCGGCCTGCGGGCTGCGCCGGAGTTTGAAAAATGGCTCAAGAAAATGAACATTATGGACGGCAAAGGACAAGTTCAGCCGGTAACACTGACTCACGCCATGTTGAGAAGCTTGCCGAAAAGTCTGCAGTCAGCTTCATAACTGATCCTTGGCAAGAGCTTAAACGTTTTACCCGTGCTCGGATTGCGTTGGGCCGTGTTGGCACCAGCCTGCCAACAAAAGAAATATTAAACTTCGGTTTATCCCATGCTCTGGCGCGCGATGCCGTTCATCTTCCACTCGATACGAATGCTTTGGATTCAAGCATCCGAACGCTGGGATTTTCGACCCTCCATGTGCAGAGCAAAGCACCGAATCGGCATACTTATTTATTGAGGCCTGATTTGGGTCGCCGGCTAAACGACGAAAGTAGACAACATCTGCAATTGATCAAGCCAAAAAATCCCATCGACTTTATGATCGTTGTTGGTGATGGATTATCGTCATTGGCAATTCAGCACCATGCAGTCCCTTTGTTGTTAGAGATACGAAGAAGTATTCCTGCAACATGGAGCGTTGGTCCAATTGTGATTGCTCAACAGGCTCGAGTCGCACTGGCTGATGAGGTGGGAGAAATCATGGGAGCGCGCTTGATTGCTATTCTAATCGGCGAACGCCCGGGATTGAGTTCTCCCGACAGTTTGGGGATTTACCTGACCTATGCTCCCTCGATTGGTTGTAATGATGCCGACCGCAATTGCATTTCCAACGTGCGCCCTGAAGGTCTGCATTATGACTTAGCAGCGCATAAACTTATGTGGCTGGCAAAAGAAGCTATGCACAGGCAATTATCTGGTGTGGCGTTAAAAGATGAAAGTGATGTACAGGAAGTGATTGCTCATTCGAATGCGAAATTGACAAACTTATAGCCATTGGGTTGATTGAAAATTTGTCTTGTTGATCTACAAATATTGTTGCTCGGCAAATCCTCACACAGGGATGTAATTTTTTTTACAACTGCTAAACCCTGATTGTTCATTAGGCCATGCATCGTTGTGGGAGGCCGATTTATCGGGCGATTGCAGCCCAATGAATCGCCCCATAAATCGGCCACCCACAACGGCTATATTTCTAATGAACTATCTGGGTTAAACAGACTTCCCCGAAACCAATCTCAACTGCTTGCCACAACGTCTTGCCAACGCTTCATCGTGGGTAACCAATACCAAAGTT
>CAIWKC010000370.1 GCA_903913145.1 uncultured Gallionellaceae bacterium
AGTACTTCAGGTTTTATCGAGGAGGACAAAAAATAATCCTGTACTTATTGGAGAGCCGGGAGTTGGAAAGACTGCGCTAAACCAGTTTACAATTCAGTTCGACAACCGGATGCGTTAGTAGCAATGAATTCCGTTTACACAAAATTCAGGACACCCTCGAATTTTGAACCAGTCGACAACGTCCGCATCGAGGCAATCTAGATATCAACATAACTGCTAGAATTATATATAATTTACTTGTCGATAGAAGTAAACAAACTTGATTTTCTCCCTAATCAGTAAAGGTGATTTTGAGTTCCACCTTGAAGTTAGGTTTGGTACAGCTTTAAAATTGTACTCGTGTGAACATTCTTGGTTCCAATTTGGAATTTAACTAACATGCGTCGTCTTTATTTTAGTTGGGCCAATTTATTGAGGTCAATCTGGCTCTTCCTGTCACTACTCCTGTTTAGTGTCATCGCACAAGCAGTCACTTACACATTTTCTGGAAGTTCTTTTCCTGCGTGCTCAAATGGAAGCTGGAGTCAATCCGGAAACACTTGGACATGCAACGGAAGTTTTACGCTGAATTCCGGCGACACTATTAACCCCGGATACAGTTTGACCATTCTCGCTAATGGAGGAATGATATTCAATGGTTCCAACACAATCGGCAGCAATGGAAATTCAGTCAACCTTCAAACTAATTGGGGCAACATTTCCATCAGCGGCACCAGCACCATTTACGGTAGCGTGAGCGGAGGTGCACCTATCTCCCTGAGTAATACCACTGTTATTGGTGCGATTTCAACCACAAACTCTATTACTCTAAGCGGTAGCAATATTACGGGCAACGTGAACGGAAGCAACGGCGTGACCTCAACTAACGGCACGATCTTTGGCGGTAGTGTTACTTCAACGAATGGTTCCATCAGTGTTTCAAGTGGCTCGGTGGCAGGTAACGTCAGTGGTGGCAATGGTGTGACCGCGACTAATGGCACGATATTTGGCGGGAACATTACTTCCTCGAATGGTAGCGTCAGTCTTTCGGGCGGTTCGGTTACGGGTAACGTAAATGGAAACGGCGTCACCGCTACAAACAGCACGGTGTTTGGGGGTAGTATTTCTTCGCAAAATAGCCCTATCAATCTTTCAGGAGGGTCGGTTGCGGGTTACATAAATGGGAATGGCGTAACGACCACCAACACAACGTTGAGTAACGGTGTTACGAGTAACAATAGCTCGCTCTCTATTTCCGGAGGAACTATTTCGGGTTCAATTTCTGGCAACGCGATTACGATTAACAATGCAACCATGAGGAGTGGCAGCATCACTTCGCAAAACAGTCCAATCTCAATTTCAAATAGCTCAATCGGATCGGGGATATCCAACGTGACAATTAGTAGTAATAATGTTGTCAATCTTACCAATAGCACCACTGTATATGGCAGTGTTACCGCAGGTGGTTGGGTTTCGTCGTTAAACATCGACAGCACGAGTAAGGTTTATGGCGCTTGCAACCCTAGCAATCCCAGCTGTCTGATTTTCCAAACTATACCCCAACCTATTGTTGACTGGCACATGGATGATGCAAGCTGGAGCGGTACTTCAGGCGAAGTGAAGGACGGTTCCGGCAACGGATTTAATGGGACTGGCACAAACGGAAATGCAACCACAACGGCCGGGGGTAAAATTTGCCGGGGTGGTGTATTCAATGGTGTCAATGCAGATGTCCAGGTAGCCAATAGCACACCCCTCAATAATATGTTTCAACAAGCTTCGGGCCTAAGTTTTTCAATTTGGGCGCAAGCCAAAGCGTATGCCACTGCAAAATTAATCCAGCGTGCTGATTGGAATGGACATGGCTTGGGTTTGGATTACTGGCAAGGATGGCAAACTTCCTTTTACATTAATGGCATTAGCCATGTTCTAAACGTAGGCAGTCGCCCTACGCTTAATCAGTGGTATCACATTGTTGGCACATACGACGGTAGCAATGTGATTCTTTACGTCAATGGAAACCAAGTAGCATCAACTGCCGTGACAGGTACACTCACAACCAATACTTATCCGCTAATAGTCGGCTCTACGGGCAACGCAAAATATTTCAATGGCTTGTTAGATGAGGCTCATGTATTTCCAGCTGCGCTTTCAGCCTCGCAAGTAAGCAGTCTTTATGCAAATGAACTTGCTGGGAAAAATTGGGATGGCTCAGCCAGAATTTGCCCGGCACCGACTGCGGAATGGCGCATGGATCAATCAGCCTGGAATGGCACTACGGGTGAGGTTTTGGATAGTTCAGGCAATGGGTTCAATGCTACGGCTAATGCAGGGGCTGGAACTAATTCTTCAGGAGTAGTGTGTCGGGATGGGGGTTTTAACGGATCTAATTGGGTGGATGCAGGCACAGTCAATTATTCCTTGAATAATGCAATAACATTTATGAGTTGGATCAATTGGAGCATTCCGCCATCGTCGGGGAATTCGTGGGCGAATATCCTTACTAATAATTCCACCACCGCCGGAGACACTGGACAGTTTTGGTTAGCTCATAGTTATGGAAATGGCCACTATGAAGTAGATATTACCAATAGCAATGTGCGTTACTCAGCCCAAAGTTTGACGGTGCCAACACAAGGCGTTTGGCAACACGTTGCGGGTACATGGGATGGAACAACGAATAAACTTAATATTTATGTAAACGGAAGCCTGGAAGCAACTACAACTACTTATGGAAGTACGTTTACGCCATTTGTTTCAACTTTTGATACGAGCATGGGACGTTCACCCTACAGCGGAAATAATCATCGCTATTTCAACGGACAATTGGATGAAGTAAAAATTTTCTCGACGGCACTAAATGCTGCTCAAATTGCTTCAATTTATAGCAATGAGCTGGGTGGTAAAAATTGGGATGGATCTAGTCGTGCCTGTTCCATTTCCGGTGCTCCTGATCATATACTCATTACCCATGATGGAAATGGCGTAACTTGCTCCCCGGAAACTTTGACCATTACAGCTTGTGCCAATTCTGCTTGTAGTTCAAATTTCACTTCTGCATCAGTTACCGGCAACGTCACATGGGCGGGGACTTCTGCGGGCACAGTTCCTTTCAGTATCACCTCTGGTGGTAAAACGACAATTAGTCTTCCGGTTTCAACAGTGCAAACGGTGACACTTGGAACCAGCTCTGTTAGCCCGACACCGAGCGGCAGTACAATTACTTCATGTACAAACACCCTGACCAATACAACTGACACCGTCAATAGCTGTAAACTGCCGTTTGCAAGCGCTGGTTTATTATTTAGTTCACCCATTAATCTTGTCTCGGGCGCTGCTCAAAATGTAACGATCAGTGCAGTGCGATCCACAAATAACGCGTTAAATTGTGTACCGGCATTCAGCAGCGTTTCTCGTGCAATTAATCTCAAATGCACTTATGCCAATCCGACTACTGGCACAATGCCTGCTATCGTTGGTGGAAGTTCGTTAAACGCTGGAAACAGTGCAACTGCGGCTTGTGACGGCTCAGGGTATAGCCCAACGCTGTCGTTCAACTCAACTGGGGTTGCCACCGCAACTCTGCAATACAACGATGTGGGAAGTATTGCACTGAGCGGTACTTATACCGGTAGTTCAGCGACAGGAGACTCAGGGCTTTCCATGACTGGAAGCGGCGCTATCATCGTGTCACCGTCTACCTTCGGGTTTAGCGGCATCACTGCGGCACCGATCAAGTCTGGCAATAATTTTATCGCCACCGTGACTGCAAAAAATGCGATCGGTAATGCGACACCTAATTTTGGCAAGGAATCACCTCCTGAGGGTGTGACCTTATCGTTTGCCAAATGCCAGCCGACAGGAGCGGGCGCAACCAACGGGACTTTCAGCGGTAGCGTTGGCGCATTTATTAGCGGCGTAGCAAGCAGTAGCAATTTGAATTGGAGCGACGTTGGCAATGGTGACTTGGTTGCCACGTTGACTAGTGGCAGTTACCTCAGCTCAGGCATGACAGCATCGGGCAATACTGGCACGAGTGGAACTGTTTGCAACGGGGCAGGTAATGTGGGCCGGTTTATACCTGATCATTTCAATACCGCCATTATTGCGTCTCCCAGTGCCCCAATCTCCTGTGGGTCTGGTGTTTCCTGCCCAATTACTTATAACGGTATCGTCTATTCAGCACAACCTTTCAGCGTGTCGATAACTGCTAAAAATGCAACAGATGGTACGACAACGAACTACGAT
The DNA here is from genome assembly GCA_903913145.1 of uncultured Gallionellaceae bacterium. Classification (GTDB taxonomy): domain Bacteria; phylum Pseudomonadota; class Gammaproteobacteria; order Burkholderiales; family Gallionellaceae; genus PALSA-1006. The sequence continues at coordinate 4,228 of CAIWKC010000370.1, forward strand.
TCAACGCTCGGATTTTCCAAGAGCGTGACATTAAGTGCACTGGGTGCGTTGGGAACGACTATACCTCCAACTGGTTCCGGCACTTTGGGAATGACAACTGAAGCAACATTTATATCAGGTACATTTACCGAAACTGCCGAGTTATATACTTTCACGACCAATCCCACGACACCCACAAATATTTACATACGAGCAATCGATACTGACGGTGTTAGCTCCTTGCGTTCCACCAACCCGACTTCAACTTCAATTGAGGGTGGCGTTGCTGTCGTCAGTGGTCGAATCAAAATTTCAAACTCGTACGGTTCCGAATTATTACCGCTTGCGATGACTGCGACATCACAGCTTTATAATTCTGCAGGTGGTTGGGTCACCAGTTCAACCGATAATTTGACTTCATATAGTACGTCAACGAATTTTATTTCGAACATCTTAAAAGGACCACTTGCGGCAGTAAGTGTGAAATCACCCGGTATCGTTACCATGAACAATGGTGTATCAAGCTTTATACTAAATGCTCCGGGAAATGGCTACTCTGGCACTGCAAGTATTAATTTGAATGCGCCAAGCTATTTGGCTCCCGTATCAGGGCAGGCCACTTTTGGTATTTACAAAGGCAATGATTCGATAATTTACTTACGTGAAATCTACTGATTTGAAGTTCGCGTTCACCTTCGTTCTCACCCCTTGCGAAGGGCAGCTCTGGGGAAGTTAATTCTGAGATCGGTATGTCACTTGTGGGTTATTTGTGAGCTTTTTGGAAAAATTGATAAAGACTTTTAAACATTCAACTTCAGTTCTACACAATAAATCTGCAATAACCATGTAATGCCATCTGGTTTATTTTTTCGTCACTCTTGACGCAGAAATATACGGAACACTGATTTGAATATTTCCAGGATATACCCACCCTCTACATCCCTTGCAAAGAGCCCTGGCGCACTGACATCGATTGGGCACTGCGCGCAATATTAAGTACAGAAAATCTCTTCTTGTAAAACTTAACGTTTGAAGAGGAGCTCAATCCCTAGTGCGGAAAAAACCTGCGCATATAAACTTCAAGATGAATTGGGGTGTCCAAATGAACCGTTTAAATCAATTCAATCCGACTAAGAATATACCGTCACATAAATCTTCTTATGCAAAAGATCATCCGACCTTTCACGTGAAAGTGTTGGCTGCTTACTTGATGTTGTCATTTGCAACAAATGGATTTGCCATACCCTTGGGCGGGACTGTAACAGCAGGTGCGGCAAATATAAGTAGAGGAGCGAATAGTTTAATCATCACCCAATCAACACAAAACTCAGTAATCAACTGGCAGAGTTTTAACATTGGCAAAAGCGAATCTGTCAGTTTTATGCAACCCAACAGTGGGTCGGTCGCACTTAACCGAGTGGTCGGCTATGATCCGTCTACAATCCTTGGTAGTCTGTCGGCCAACGGTAAAGTATTCCTGATAAACCCAAATGGTATTCTGTTCGGTAAGGGTGCGCAGGTAAATGTGAGCGGATTGGTCGCATCCACGCTTAACATTAGTGTTTCTGATTTCATGTCGGGCAACTACGTTTTTACCGGCTCTGACAAAGGTACAGTGCTTAACCAAGGCACGATCAACACTAACTCTGATTTAGGCTATGTGGCCTTATTGGGTGCCAATGTTGGCAATGACGGTGTCATATCGGCCAAGCTCGGTACTATAGCTTTGGCGGCAGGCACAGCCATAACACTAGATGTCGTAGGAGACGGTTTGCTCAACGTCACGGTGAATCAGGGCGCAGTAAACGCACTTGTTCAGAATAAAGGACTGATCCAAGCGGACGGTGGACACGTACTCTTGACCGCGCAATCAGCCGGAAGTCTGCTCACGACGGTTGTCAACAATACCGGCCAAATCCAGGCTCAAACCATTGAAAATCGCAATGGCACGATCAAGATGCTCGCTGACATGCAAAGCGGCACGGTGAATGTCAGCGGGACGCTAGATGCCAGCGCCCCTAATGGCGGGAATGGTGGCTTTGTTGAAACTTCAGCTGCTCATGTTCAGATAGCGAATAACGCCAAGATAACCACATTTGCAAATAAAGGAATGACAGGTACTTGGCTAATCGATCCACTAGATTTCACCATTGCGGCGACTGGGGGCGATATTGATGGTACGACACTTTCCGGTTTATTGGTAACTAACAGTGTTGTCATTAGTACAATAGTCGGAAGCACCACTACGGTAGCAGGAACCCCCCCGGTAACTAATTATTATTCGGCATCATCCGGCAACGGCGACATCTTTGTTAAAGATGCGGTGAGTTGGACTGCAGCCCCTGTTTCAACTACTCTGACCTTGAATGCCAGCAGGGATGTGATTGTAAATTCGGCTTTGACGAGCACCAACGGCAGTCTGGAAATGAATTCGGGACGTGACATCAACATAAACGCCGCAATCACCACAACAGATGGCGGCATTAGCATGAAAGCCTCCAACAATGTAAATATCAACAGCGCTGCCATCACGACGACAAGAGGCAACGTAGTGTTGATGGCTGGCATTGAAGGCACAGGAGGAGGTTCGCTAATTTTTGCCGTTGGCAACCCCACTTTCACTGTGACGGGGCCGGGTGCAGCAGTCAAGATTTATAATCCGCTTCAAGCGACGACAGATTATTCGGGCTATTTTACTTTGACTAGTGGTGCCACGCTGGCGCAATATTCTTTGGTGTTCGCTGTTGGGCTTACCGGTCCTATTGGTCCTTCTGGCACTACTGGTGCTACAGGTATTCAAGGTATTCAGGGTATTCAGGGTATTCAGGGTAATGTTGGTGTTGCAGGTGCAATAGGCTCTGCGGGCGCGACAGGATCTCAGGGTGCATTGGGGGCCGCGGGTGCTCCCGGAACAAATGGAATAAACGGAACTGACGGCGCGATTGGTTTGACGGGTTCTATCGGACCAATAGGCTTAACAGGCTTAACTGGTCCGCAAGGTTCTGCCGGCGTGCAGGGCATTCAAGGGCTGACCGGATTGACAGGTTCCATTGGGCTAACTGGCGCAACAGGCTTACAAGGTGCCACAGGTGCAGATTCAACTGTTCCTGGACCTCAAGGAATTCAGGGAATTGCTGGTGCTACAGGTGCACAAGGTTCTGCTGGCGCGCAGGGTATTCAAGGACTGACCGGATTGACAGGTTCTATTGGGCTAACTGGCGCAACTGGTTCTCAAGGTGCCGCTGGTGCAGATTCAAATGTTCCTGGACCTCAAGGAATTCAGGGAATTGCTGGTGCTACAGGTTCACAAGGTGCTACCGGTGCGCAGGGCGTTCAAGGACTGACCGGAATGACTGGTTCCATTGGGCTAACTGGCGCGACTGGCGCAACTGGCTTACAAGGTGCCACTGGTGCAGATTCAACTGTTCCTGGACCTCAAGGAATTCAGGGAATTGCTGGTACTACAGGTTCGCAAGGTGCTGCAGGCGTGCAGGGCATTCAAGGAATGACCGGATTGACTGGTTCTCTTGGGCTAACTGGCGCAACTGGATCAACTGGTTTAACAGGTCCAATCGGACCAATAGGTTTGACTGGTGCTACTGGATCAATTGGCTTGACTAGTGCATCTGTGCTTTACCCGGTGACTGTAACGCCATTAGCAGTAAAGCAAGAACTTCAGCCGTTAGCTAATTTGTCTGCTCCAACGACTCCCATAACTGGGGCAGCACTAGAATTTGAACTGCCTGCCAAACAGTTGGTGGCTATGACTGATCAGGGTTATGAACGCCAAAGTCCTAAAAAACCCGTACCTGGCAAATTTATTAAAACTTGGCACGGATCGTCTAAATTAGATATTGAGTCGAAAGTAGAAAACAACCCAGCGCCAAATCAATCTCCAGTTACTAAAATGATATTGGCGGAATCCACATTTACCCAAGTAATCGGCAGAGTTAGACATGCAGTAGTCAATACCAATGTCATAGGTAATCCTCTTGACGGAGGTAAATTTGCAAAACTTAAGATCGGTATGACAATCACTCAGGTGGAAGAATTGATTGGTGCGCCAGACTGGACTTGGCAGCAGTATACCGGGGCAGAATCTACTCCGTATTACAACGGCACTGATCCTTGGCTTGTTCAATACACTTATAAAAGTGAAGGTATGCTGACCTTCAATTTGAGTCAGGAACGTGTGTTGATTCGTATGCTCGTCAATAGAGCCAGTTAACTCTTCTGCATGCAAGCAGTTGCAGGATTAGGGATACGTCGTATTGTTGAGACCAATCTGGTTGGCCTTTTGAAAATTGCTTATGCTAATAGTTCCATCAAAGAAGGATTTTTGGTCTAATAGGCAATATCTGTTAGCGGTTTGTATCGATTTATATTACCGCTACATTTTCAAATTCAGGCATAACACAGCTAAACTTTAATAATGACAATCAAACTACATCTGATGGGCCGGCTGCACTCAGCTTACGAGTCCTTATCAAACCAGCTCGCACGCAAATGGAAAAGAAAATTTTATTTGTATTTGGCTGGGCTTTTCACTCTCTTTGCGATATTGGATACGACCTTTCTGCATCTCACCAGCGAGATTCGTACTGTTACTTTTGACCCCATGGTGCGCTACCGGTTGTCACCGCCAAAACCGGATCCGGATATAGTAATCGTAGACATCAACGAGGAAAGTTTGTCTGCGATGTCAAAGCAATATGGACGTTGGCCATGGCCGCGCCGGGTGCTGGGTGAATTCGTGGAACAGTTGGAGAAGCAGCATCCAAAAGCGATTGTTTTTGACATCATGTTTAGCGATGCGGATGTGTTTAATCCGAAGAGTGATGCAGACTTTAATGCGAGCATCGCCAAAACAAACAATACTTTTTTTCCAATGCTGATCGTGGGTTCTTCAGACGAAACTTTGCGTCAGATTAAAATTGCTCAGATTCCCGGTGTGTCCCCGATACCAGATGAAACGCCGAATGTAGAAGCAACCATGAACATGCTGATGCCGTTTTTTAAATCGGCAATCGAAGGTGGACGTTTGGGAACTCAAAATGTGATGATGGATGCAGACGGCATTACACGCAATTACCCGGTATATGCCGAAGGGGATAGCTGGAGAATTCCTTCTTTACCGGCACGCATTGGTCGAGAATTTGGATGGGCCGAGCCGACTACAGACCACATGCTTTTAAATTGGCGGGGCAAACCCTTTAGCTACAATTATGTCGGTTTCTCCGATGCATATACCAGCATGATCACCGGTGAAAAAACAACGACAGCCGACCAGTTCAAGGACAAGATCATAATCATTGGCTCCACAGCGCCCAATCTGTACGATGTTCGTTCGACGCCGATGGCGGAAATGTATCCCGGCGTTGAGCTGCTGGCAACAGCCATCGACAATTACAAGCACGGTGATTCGTTGCGATTTCCGGATGGACGTATCTGGTATTTGCTGATTTCACTTGCCATCATCTGGTTGACTGCCTGGGCGTTTTACCGTGAAGACGGTCGCGGTAGCATCGATACTTTGTTTAGTTTATCGCAGTTAATTTTGATCGCGTTTACTTTCGCCAGTATTAACTTTACCGACACTTACATCAACCTCGCAGGCCCCGCGATGCTTGGCATTGCTTACTTCACCTTGGCAAGACTTTACGCGACCTCAACTGAAAAATTACTGGATCGGAATATGGTAAGTATTGCGATCTCACAACCGGGAGAATTGCAAGCCACCTTGCTGTTGTTGCGTTTTGACAGTGGACGGAATGTGATATCGAAAGGCATGCTTGAGCAGATACGACTCGGTTTGAAAAAGCTGGGTTCAAAACAAAAAAGTGTTGAAGTGTTGACCGGATCGCAAAAAGGCATGTGGGGCTTGTTTGAAAAAACCATCGCGATTTCATGGATAGCGGATGCGGCAGATGATGCTGCACAACGTGCTATAAATGTCGATCTTGACTTGGTTTTAAATGGGTTGCAACCATTATTGGCACGATCTCTTTTGCGCGTTGAAGGGGCTGTCAGTCACATCACACATCAAGGAAAAATTCAGGGGGGTGCGATGGCCGAAGAAGGATGGCGTTTGTTGTTTGCTCAGGCATTGCTGAACTGGAGTGAGAGAAAAATAGTTTAACACTATCCGGCTATCTGACCGATTCATGCTTCAATAAACCATCACTGAGTTCGTCATCTACGCGATACAAATTATAACGGGCTTTATACATGTTTGGATCCATTTGTAGCGCAGTTATAAATTCACGTCTAGCTTCGATGGTGCGATGTGACATCAAATATGCATATCCCAAATTGTTGTGTACTCGCGCTTTGTGTGGAGATTTCTTTACTGTATCTTCCCATAATGCAATCTCGGTGGCGAAATCACGATTTCTAAGAACGGTTATACTTGAGTAAGTAGCAAGCATTACAACAACTGCAATTCGAAACGCACGCTGATTTAGTAACAGGGTTAATTCAATAACAAGCGATAAGAAGATCGGCCATCCTGCCAGATACATCTGACGATCATTGGCGATATCAAGGCGTGGTAGAAACAAGTGAAGAGGGATCAATTGCAACATCACCCAGGCAATGGCAAAGCTCACCCAAGGGCGTCTACGCCAACAGAGCAACATCAAACAGAATAGCAAAATGAAAATGATGAGTGGCTGCGTGCTGTCAGATAGGTCATGTTGCAATTTCAGATCTGTGTCGATATTAAGCGTTATCGGAATCATCCATTGTTTTAGCAAGTAGGCGAATGCTTCAAGCTGTGTCGCTGCATTGCCTTGCAAAGAATTGAATTCCAAACTGCGCGCCATTTGCGTTGCATAGCTTTGGCTAAATATAAAGACCAGCCCGCTAACTAACAACACCAACCAACTCGGCCAGAGTTGTCGCATGGAAGGCTGCCATTTTCCACCACATACATATTCCCATAGCAAAAGTGCAAAAGGAAAAGTAACGGCTGTTTCCTTCACACTCAATGCTGCGATGAATAGAACGGGCGTTACAAAGTATATTTTAATAGTGTTATGCTGGACTCGTCCGTTAATATAGGTGAGCAATCCAGATAGATAAAAAAATGTCATCAGTGACGAAGATCGTCCGCAAATATAAGTCACCGCTTCAGTTTGAATTGGGTGAACGGCGAACAGTAATGCGGCAATAATCGGCGCGTTCAACAGGTTTTCTGCATGCCATTGCGACCGAATAAATTCCTTTGCCAGCAAAAATACAAGAAAAGTATTGGCCAGATGGATTAGCATATTGGTTAGATGAAATCCAATGACTCCCGTATTCATTATCCAGTTAATCGTGTAACTGATTTTAAGCAGGGGACGAATGCCGAGAGTCAGACCTTCCAGCCAGCTTGGCCAAGTCTGCACGCGCGGATTGTTGACGATGACGTTGTAATCATCAAATTGAAATTCGCCAGACAAAGAATTCGCATAGCAAACCAATACTGCCAGTGTAAGCCATGCTAGTGCGACAAAATTAGTGCGCTCGCGCATGTGCAAGAGCTAAATCAAGCATATCAACTGCATCCCACCATCGATCTTGACCGTGCAGCATGATCAGCAAAACCTCATGTCCATCCCGCTTGACGTAGGCCACCAGACACTTGCCGGCATTGTTTGTGGATCCGGTTTTTAGTCCTATCGCGCCGGGATATCGGCCAATGAGTGCATTTTTGTTGATGCCCTTAAATGAATGGCCTGTAGGAGAAGAGATTGTTATATTTTGTTTTGATGTAATGTTAATGACTTCAGGATGCTTAAGAATTTCATGCGCCAAAATAGCAAGATCACTCACGCTGGAATAATGATCGGGTGCATCGTGTCCACAAGCATTTTGAAATCGGGTGTGGGTTAATCCAAGTTCCAAAGCGCGTTTATTCATGAGTTTGACGAATTCAGCTTCGTTACCGGCAAGATGATCGGCCAGTGCATGGCAGGCATCATTTGCTGAAGCGATCAAGGTACCTTCTAACAGGTCCGCTACGCGAAATTGATCGCCCTGTTTAAGGAATAGGCGGGAACCGGTTTCCCGGGCTGCGTCGGCCTTTATAGCAGCCCAATCTTGCAATTGATTTTTTTCCAGAACTAACAATCCAGTCATTAGTTTGGTGAGGCTAGCTTGGGATAATTGTTTATCGGCTTGTTTTGCCCACACCGCTTCGCCATCAATCTCGACAAGATATGCATCGGCTACTCGTGGAAAAGGATCGGGCTGTGTGGCCGCCAAAATTGAATTGGATAGCAAACACAGCCCGAGAAAGGCATATCGGATCACGTCAAATCAAAATCCAAAATGTCCTTTGAGAAGCTTGGTGGCGCTGTCGAGTACATCGGAAGTTCCGTCCTTTGCGGGTTTATCAGTGGCGCTAGTTTTGCCTGACCTATTTGATGCCGCCGTAATTCCGTCCTCATCACCATTCAAGCACATTTTAATGCCCTCGGCTTTAGTTATTCCGGTGTAAACACGACCATCACAATTCACTTTGCGTTGTTGTTCACGATAAACTTTAGCTTCTGCCGGGCAATACTTAGAAAGTGTCTCGTAATTGCCATTATCTATTGGTGTTTTACAGATGGACTTGGTCGCTGCGGTGATGTCAACCTTACACTCCTTGATAAGAGAAATTTGTCTACCCGGCTGTTTTTCCAAATTGATAAGATCGTCATAGACTTTTAAATCTTTTGCAACACCTTTACGCAGCGATTCACATAATTTGGCTGTTTTACCCGGGCACATAGGTTGATCGCCAAAGAAATATTGTGGAACGCTTACCCAATCGTAATCTTGCGCCCATTTCGTACACGCTTCTTCGGTATATGCTTTTTGGTTCTGCATCATCTGGGCTCCCATAGATTCATAAGCCTTCATATTGTTTTCAGCTTGAGCCCGTTCTTTCTCTGCTGTATCCGTATCACAACTTCCGCCTAGGCGTTTACCCTTGGTTTGCTGGGTCACGTTTATGTCATGCCCTTGAACCTTACCTGTCATATGGGATGTGCCTTCTTCAGTATCTCCATGCAGAGTGAATTCGCCACTGCCTTTCATTATTTCCCCGTCATGATTGCACGTGATATCAAAAGAGGCTTTATTGGCAGATTTCTTTATATTGGAGAGCTTGCAATCTTTATCTTGTTTATTCATTTTATCCAAAAAATAATTGCGATCATTTGGCATGCATTGCTTCATGGTGAATGGAGTCGCGCCTGAGGGCATTCCCGCCATATCAGACGTGACTGTAATTTCCCAGTACTCGCCAGGTACAGCGTAAACCAAAGTGTTAACCATGCTGATAACGAGGATTAGAAATACGTTGAGATATTTTTTCATTACAGCTCCATTAAGTAGATTGGGAAATTATTGTCTGCCAGATTTTTAACTTTTCAGGCGTTTACGTCAAGAAGGAAATAGGGTTATGAAATATTAATGAACATGGTTTTGATTTTAAGAATCAAAGCGTGGATTCGTTGTTTGATTAATTGAAAAGCTTGCCAATTTGCCAAATAATCATGAATGCGATTTCGGTAGTACATTACCTTTGTATAAAGCCAGACAAACCAGCGGAACTGCATCAATGCAGGTCGAGTCAGATTGAAAATGCGTGAAAACAAAGCCATTCCGGCGATCTTGGCGAGTATGAAAACGATACTGCCGAAAATCCAATGCCCTTTGGCAATCGCATGTAATCCGATTAGTTTGGCGGGAACAAGGATCAGGCTGGGTAGCAGGAATGTAAATAATGCCCAGCGTGGCGGTAGTGCAGCGATGCGTTTTTCGATGGCATGAATGACTAGAACAGCGCCTAATTTTGCCATGAAGGCCGCTGTCCAATCCCAAATAGCTTCCTCAATCAGAAATACGATGGCGGCGAGCCAAGTAAAGGGGGCCAATAAAAAACTCATTAATTTATGCACAAGAGACCACTCATTGAGTAAATTTCATAGTCGAATTCTAGCAATGATTTGGTAATATCCACTCCTGAATTTAACAAGGCTGTGTAAATGAATCCAACGCTGGTATTTGATATAGAAACGATTCCCGATATTGACGGGTTGCGCAAGTTGTATGAACTGGATAGTGTGGTCAGCGACAAGAATGTGGCCGATATGGCTTTTCAAATGCGTCGCCAGAAAACCGGCAGTGATTTTATCCAGCATCATTTGCAGCGTGTCGCTGCAATCTCCTGCGTGTTGCGTGAGGGTGATAACTTCAAAGTATGGTCGCTGGGTGAAATTGGCGAAGATGAAGGTAGCCTTATCAAACGTTTTTTTGACGGTATCGAAAAATATACCCCGCAATTGGTCAGCTGGAACGGCAGTGGTTTTGATTTGCCGGTGCTGCACTATCGCGGCTTGATCCACGGTATTCAGTGCCCGCGTTATTGGGATATGGGCGAGGATGACCGCGACTTTAAATGGAACAACTACATCAGCCGTTACCACACACGCCATCTTGATCTGATGGACTTGCTGGCCATGTACACCGGACGCGCCAATGCGCCGCTGGACGAACTGGCCAAACTGATCGGATTTCCCGGCAAACTGGGAATGGATGGCAGCAAAGTGTGGGATGCTTACCAGCAAGGCAAGCTGAATGAAATTCGTAACTATTGCGAAACTGACGTGGTGAATACATATTTGGTGTTTGCACGCTTTCAATTGATGCGAGGACAATTTACACCTGCTCGCTATGAGCAAGAATGCGAATTGATACGCAGCACTTTGGCTAAATCTACCGAGCCGCATTGGGCCGAATATCTTGCCGCCTGGCCGGAGAAAAAAACCACATGAGTTCAGTTATTATTGAATCGCTTGATCAGGATGGGCGGGGTGTTGCTCACCATGAAGGTAAAGTCATTTTTATTGAAGGGGCGCTGATAGGCGAACGTGTCACTTACTCTTCTTTTCGCAAGAAACCCAGTTTCGAAAATGCTGTGGCGACGAAAATCTTTAAATCGTCGTTCATGCGCGTACAGCCCAAGTGCATTCACTTTGATCTCTGCGGTGGCTGCTCAATGCAGCATCTGGATGTGCGTGCCCAAGTAGCCGTTAAACAACGCATTCTGGAAGACAATTTGCAACGCATCGGCAAGGTAAAACCCGAAGTCATATTGGCTCCCATTTATGGCGAGGCTTGGGGTTATCGTCAACGCGCAAGACTTTCTGTGCGCCACGTGTTGAAAAAAGGCAAAACACTGGTTGGCTTTCACGAGAAGCGCAGCAGTTTTATCGCCGACATGCAGCATTGCGAAATACTGCCTCCAAAAATTTCCAAGTTGCTGCCGTTGCTGGCCAGCCTGAATGAACAGCTTTCTATTCGCGACCAATTGCCACAAATCGAAGTGGCGGTGGGCGATCACGTGGATGTGCTGGTGCTGCGCATCATGCAGGCGCTCACCCCGACAGACGAAGTATTGCTGAAACAATTCGCCGACACGCATCAAGTGCAATTCTGGACTCAGACCAAAGGCCCTGACACGGTAAAACCGTTCTATCCGCTGGATGCACCCGCGCTCACCTACAGCATGCCGGAATTTGGCATCACCATGCCCTATGCACCGACCGAATTCACCCAGGTGAACAGCACCATGAATCGCTTGATGGTAGGCCGCGCATTGCGTTTGCTCGCCCCTCAAGCAGATGAACGTATTGTAGACTTTTTCTGCGGCTTGGGTAATTTCACGCTACCCATCGCACGCAGCGGTGCCCAAGTGCTAGGTATCGAAGGCAGTGACGCTCTCGTGAAACGCGCCGAACAAAACGCTGCCCATAACGGTTTTGTCGATAGCTCCCTCTCCTCCGGGGAGAGGATTGGGGTGAGGGTAAAATTCCAAGCCATGAATCTATTCGAAATGACCGAAACCACCCTGCAGCAACTAGGCAAATTCGATAAATGGCTGGTCGACCCACCACGCGATGGCGCAATTGATCTAATGAAAGCCATCACCCCGGATACTGCCCCGCAACGCATTGTCTACGTCAGTTGCAATCCCGCCACGCTGGCGCGCGATGCTGAGGTCTTGGTGCATTCAAAAGGTTATGCAATCAAAGCGGCGGGCGTGATGAATATGTTCCCACATACATCTCATGTTGAGTCGATAGCTGTTTTTGAGAAGATATAGAAATTGTAGATTGTGTGAAGCAACGCGATACCCATCGCGTTTTTTACATTAAACCCAGCTTATCTATTAAAAACCAATGCGATTGTGGGAGCCGATTAGTCGGGCCAAGTGGGCAACTATCGCCCGATAAATCGGCCTCCCACAAAAGCAGAGCCAAGGGAAGAAGGTGGGGTTTGTGGGAGCACAACTTGTTGCGCGATGGTTTCGCATATCGTTCCCACGCTCTGCGTAGTAACGATCAATTAATTGTTTTAGAAAAGTGTAATAGACGGCTGTTTCATGACCAGCTACGGGATGAAAATAATAAGGCGGCCGAAGCCGCCTTTAAGATACGTCAGAAGTACTCTTAATCCTTCTCGCCCGCAAATGCCATGAGCAAGCTCAGCAGGTTAACAAAGATATTGTAGATGTCCAGATACAGTGTCATGGTTGCCATTACGTAGTTTGTTTCACCGCCGTGAATGATCTGGCTAATATCAAACAAAATATAAGCCGAGAAGATCAGCACAGCAATGGCAGAAATGGTCAACGACAATGCGGGAACTTGGAAAAAGATGTTAGCCAAGGACGCGATTACCAGCAAAATTACACCGATAAACAGAAATTTGCCCATGAAACTGAAATCTTTTTTGGTTACTGTGGCGATAGTGGACAGGCTAAAGAAGATGATGCCTGTTCCTCCAGCGGCCATGCCGACCAGTTGAGCGCCGTTCTTCAAGTGCAATGCGTATTGCAGGATCGGTCCGAGGAACCAACCCGCCACAAAAGTGAAACCGAGCAGAGCAACGATGCCCCATACGCTATTGCGCAGTGCCGTAACCGCAAACAACAAGCCCATCATCGCTGCAAACATCAACAACGGTGCCATGATAGGGTGTAGTGCCATGAAAGAAAAATTCGTTGCCAAGCCGGCGAAAGCGCCAATGATTGTTGGAATCATCGTAAGCGACAGCAACAGATAGGTATTGCGCAGTACTTTATTTTGTACCTCTGCTAACGAACCAGTTTGCGAAATAACTTGATATTGCATGGTTTATTCTCCGAATAAAGCGTTAAACAAATAATGGGATCGAACCGGGATAAATTCGGCATCCATCCTTATTGCGGGCGTAAGACTACAGAAATAGGCAAAAAGTTGCAATTCTGTAGAAATAAATTTTTTCAAGCCACTTTATCTACAGGGGGGACTTCGGGTATCATGCGCGCCTGCGGACGGTAGTGTCCAGTCCGCAATTCAAAATTGGAAGTTTGGGTGAGTGGTTTAAACCAGCAGTCTTGAAAACTGACGAACAGAAATGTTCCGTGAGTTCGAATCTCACAGCTTCCGCCAAATGCCCGCATTATCTAGTCTCAAATAATTCACTTAAATTGCACTTGGCTTTAAAGTATGGCGATATCAACAATCAACTGTAAAGCATAAACACACAGCTATTACAGAAGCGGTTTAATCAGAATTCCTTAATTTTGGTCATACTTATCTTTCATCGCCAAATATAACTTGGATAGCAACGATTGGACATCACGGGAACTTTTTGCAAAATCACCATCAATCAATATATTAATCGCTAATTCTTGTTGGTCATTTTTGACAAGTTCAACAACTTGAGAAGCCGATATATGGAATTGAGCGTGCTTGGCTTTTAATTGATGAAATATGGGTAGATGGCCAGTAAATGTCATTCCTGTACTATAAATCCATTTACCTAGAGCGCACTGATCATCCCGGCAAATAATAGTATGATCTAAATTCTCGGTCGAAGTTCCTGAGACGAAAGCTGAAAGACGTTCTTTCCATTTGCGATGTGCTTCTATTGCAGCAACAAAGTCCAAACCTTCGATTACGGCACTTTCTTGAATGCCGCCAATTTGCGACGATGTACTGGCTAAGGAAGCAGAATCGACTTCCCCTTTGGACATAGATTTGAACCAATCAAACAAGCCCATCATTTTTAACCCCTATAAACTAATTGTGCTTTGAGCATATTTCATTAATGTTAATAAAGATATCTATTACTCCTTAAAAGACATGTAGTAATATTTTGTCGAAAAATATTTCCATTCAGCCATTTGATTATTTGGGAAAAATAGTATCATTGGCTAAAATCGTGCATAAAAAATCTGACATGCCATGTTACAACCTAGCCAGTGCTTAACAATCCGAATTGTTACTTACAACGATATCGGTATTGTTACTGAGATAGCTCAAGCTCGGAAACTCATCAGTTATGCTGCCGAAAATAAGGGTTGAAAATTCCCGGGCTTCATGAAATTATGAGATTTATTGCGTAACAAAAAATTAATGATTAAAACTTAATGAAGCAATTCAAAAATATATTTGCATGTGTTTTCATATTTATTCAATTGGGATATGCAAGTTATTGCTTTGCCGAAAATAAGGAAATTCATATAGGGGTACTTGCTTTCCGTCCTATTGAAATTACAATGCAACAGTGGCAACCTACTGCAGATTACCTCAACTCTAAACTACCCGATTATCACTTCACGATTACTCCGCTGAATTACCCTGATCTGGATTTGGCAGTTAATCGTCGTCAATTTGATTTTGTACTCACCAATCCAGAACACTACATAACTATCCGTGAGGATCATGGAATAAATGCGATCGCAACGCTTATGCCTTCGGTCAAAGGGCATCCATTATCTAAGTTTGGTGGCGTGATATTTATTCGATCAGACAGAGCAGACATTAAAGAACTTAATGATTTAAAGGGAAAAATTATTTCAGTTCCTACCAATCAGTCGCTTGGCGGCTATTCAATGCAGATATGGACACTATTAAAGAAAGGGATAAATAAAAATCAATTCAAACAGTTTCGATTCACTGGCATGCCACACGATAAAGTCGTTCTAGAAGTTATTGAAGGTAAAGCTGACGTCGGATTTGTTCGGACCGGCGTTATTGAAGGGATGGTTCGAGACGGGAAGATCCGAATGGATCAGATCAAAGTTTTGGATCAACAGCCACCAGAAAAGTTTCCTTTGTTGCTATCGACGGATTTGTATCCTGAATGGCCGCTAGCGGCCGAACTTGATGTACCCCAAACCCTAACAAAACAAGTGGCTATCGCCCTGCTTAACATTCAGCCTGATGATAGAGCGGCTCAAATTGGACAATATTATGGTTTCTCATCAACTGGGGATTATTCGTCAATTGAATCCTTAATGAAGCGTATTAGTGAGAACCCTGAACGAGCACATGAATTTGAACTTAGAGATATAGTCCGAAAGTATTCCATTCAACTTCAAATAGCGAGTTTCATTGCCATACTTGCAATTTTAGCAATAGCGATTCACCTGTTTAGAATAAACAAAACAGTTATAAGAATAGTAAAAGACAGAGAACAACTCGCCGAAAAACTTGAGGAAGTAAATTCCGAGTTAGAGGCGGCAAATCAGAATCTTGAACGAATAGTCGAAGAACGTACTTCGCAACTCAAGGATAGTGAACAACAAGCTCATCATGCAATGATGGAATTGCAACTTCAGAAACTTGCATTGGATGAACATGCGATTGTATCCATTACCGATGTCACAGGCACAATGACTTATGTAAACGATAAGTTTTGTCAGATCAGTCAATATTCAAGGGAGGAGTTGCTAGGACAGGATCACATAATATTAAATTCGGGTTATCACCCCAAAGGATTTTTTAGAGCAATGTATCGGGATATTTCTCACGGAAAAGTTTGGCATAACGAAGTATGCAACCGAGCCAAAGACGGAAGCCTTTACTGGGTAGAAATGACGGTGGTTCCGTTCAAAGACAATAAAGGAAAAATATATCAGTACATTTCTATCCGTACCGATATTACGCCCAGAAAAAAAACTGAAATAGAGATTCAAAATCTGGCCTTCAATGACCCATTGACCGGGTTGTCAAATCGCAGAATGTTCATGGATAGATTAAAACATTTGTTATCCTGCAATATCCGCAATGATAAGCATGGGGCGATATTTTTTATTGATTTGGATAATTTCAAAACCATCAACGATACAAAAGGCCATAGCTCTGGAGATCATCTTTTAATGGAGGTTGGTCGCCGGCTTAAATCCTGTTTACGGGACCAGGATACAGGTGCTCGCTTTGGCGGAGATGAGTTCGTTATACTTGTAGAGAGTTTAAGTTCAAATCATTTGGATGCTATTGCCAATGCAGATCGATTATCACAGAAATTACTTCAAGAATTAGTTCGGCCTTATTTGATAAACGATCAAGAGCTATTTTGCTCAAGCAGTCTTGGTGTAGCAATGTTTTGCGACAACAGTATATCGATCGAAGATCTTATAAAACATGCAGACGCCGCAATGTATCAGGCTAAAAAGGCAGGACGCAACACAATCCGATTTTACGATCCGAAGTCTCAGGCCTTACTCGAATCACGGAGCCAAATGGAAAGTGAATTACGCAATGCCCTCAAAAATGAAGAATTTCAATTGTTTTATCAGTTGCAAATTAATGACCAATCAATACCCATTGGTGCTGAGGTACTGTTGCGTTGGGAAAATAAAGCTTTAGGCAAGGTGTCACCTAGCGAATTTATACCCTTGGCAGAAGAAACCGGACTAATCGTTTCAATTGGTGAATGGGTATTAAGAACCGCTTGTTCACGGCTGAAGCTTTGGGAATCAAATCCTTTAACGTGCAATCTGGAATTGGCAGTCAACGTCAGCGTTAGACAATTCATGGAAGTAGAGTTTGTAGAGAAAACAAAAACAATTATTGAGCAACATAATATTAATCCTGCACGACTGAAGATCGAAATCACCGAATCCATGATCTCTGAAGATATTGAGTCAATAATTGTGATTATTAAGAAATTGAAGTCGCTGGGGATCAAGTTTTCAATGGATGATTTTGGAACAGGGTATTCGTCACTTTCTAATATAAAAAGAATTCCATTGGATCAAATTAAAATTGATCAGTCGTTCGTGCGCGATCTATCAACAAGTTCGCAAGACCGCTCTATTGTCCGTACTATTATCGCAATGGCTCAAAGCCTGAATTTTGAAATTATCGCGGAAGGAGTGGAAACCAATGAGCAAAGAAATTTGCTAATTGAAAAAGGTTGCCACAATTTTCAAGGCTATTTATTTGGTAAGCCGGTCCCGGTAGAAGAATTTGAAGCAACGCTTAAACAGAGATGACCGGCTGAGTTTTATGATGTTGTAGTTGGGAGAAAAATTTCAACAATTTAAGCAGATTAGCCCAAAAACTTGCTCCAAGCGCCGATATTGTAAACATTCCGGTAGCCATTCTTTAGGAGCAAAAGTTTTGCCATCCCACTTCGTGTACCGCTAGCACAGCAAAGTACAATTGATGAAGACTTTGGTATCTCCCCAAGTCTCCCGCTTAATTCTTGAAGAGGTATGTTAATTGTACCGGGCGCATTCCCATGTTCAAATTCACCAGTCGATCTAACGTCGATCAATAATGCACCATTTTTCTTAAGTTTAGGCAACATCGCGATCACTCTTTTTGAGTTCCACCACTTGTAAAAAAACCAAAGACCCAGCAGCACAAATGGCCAATAATTTGCAAGAAAATCCGTAATATTCATAAATGTCCTTAGTAGTCTGAACTGGTAAAGTGTCGATGGTTACAGTATTTGACGCTAACTATCAAATTCCACAAAGATCGATTTGTAAAAAAGATTGATATGATTGCGTGGGAAAGAATGGCCATTTTAGCA
>CAIWKC010000371.1 GCA_903913145.1 uncultured Gallionellaceae bacterium
AACTAATACCAATGTTAGCAAGTTTACTTTCTCCCGGGCCGTTAACAATACAACCCATCACAGCTATGTCATTTCTACTGTTTATACGGCCAGTGGAAAAGTGGTTTTTGCCCCTGATACCAATATATACTACACCACGGTAAAAGTAGGTTTGGGTTATTCATTCTAAAATTTGAAAATTTAAGCCCCCAGTTTTCAAACTTAATCAAAACAATTTGGGCTAACTGAATCCGATAGTTGTGTTGGTTGCAGCCTCATAATTCCTTGGTATCGAGCCAAATACCTAATCCTTGCGTATTCAACTCGATATCACTTTCCCAAATTTCGAGCAGGTCTTTTTCTGAAAGTGAGCATCCATGATTTTTTATTTCGCTCAAAAGGTACTGCGTCAGGGAAGTTTTAATGCGCTCATGCCGTAAATCTCCAGACGCGCGTTCTGCGGCTGCAAGTTCTACTATTGCGTTGATTCGTCGATGCAGGTCTTGTCCACGCTGCACCACGTCATTCAATTGGCCGTAATGGGTCAAATACATTGCGGGTGGCGACAATGTCAGCAGACGATCAATCGAAGCATGCATGTCAACCGGATCGAATTGGCTGGGCGATGAAGTCGGAAAAATAAATTGGCGGCCATCGACATCAAGTTCACGATATGACAAACCAAACATATCTCCGGTAAATATTCCGCCCGTTGCTTCATCGACAATACAGTTGTGGTGACGCGCGTGCCCCGGGGTGTCCAAACAGATCAACCTGCGCCCGGCTAGCGAAATTACATGCCCATCTTCCGCCGAAATAATGCGCTCGCTTGGCACAGGCATAATTTCACCATAAACTCGCCGCACATATTCTTCACCATAAACTGCAGTCACCCCGGCAATCAATTTGGACGGCTCGGCCATATGCCGCGAGCCACGGGGATGAACTACCAACTTCGCATTGGGAAACGCATTCATCATCGCACCCGCACCTCCAGCATGATCAAGGTGGATATGGGTCAATATAACGTAATCTACCGCGCTGCCATCTAATCCTATTTTTTCCAACGCAACCATTGCATTCGGCAGGGAATCATTGGTGCCGGTATCGATGAACGCTACACGTCCATTCTCGGAAATCAAGTGTATAGCGGCAAGTATGGGTCTCACATAGCCCGTATCAAAAGCGAAAATCCCGTTTCCATAATCTCTCCAGTCAAACATTTGCACTCCCAATTTTCATTTCAAACCTGATTTCATGAATTGAATCAGTGAACATATTTTCCTGTGATCGCTGCATATATTGATCACGTTTTATTATTCCATTTGCTACTTCACTATAGCTTTAACGAAAGCAGTATTTTCACCCGTCAGTCAGAAATAGTAAAATGCAAAGGTCATATTAGAATATTACGAACGCAATACAATCGAAATCAGGAAAATGGTCGTATAAGGAATAGTTCAACTTACCTTGAATTTTGTAGTGCTTTTAATTTTGCTCAGGTTTAGAATCCTCTTTCTTTTACAAATTTATTATTTCATCGAAGCCAACTAAGTAAAACCAATTTCTTGTTCAATCAAGCCGACTTATTTTTCTTAACGTAAATTGTATTTTTAGGGGTTCCCATAACTATAAAGGAGGCAGCATGAGTAGTGACTCAAAAGAGAATCGTATATTTCATCCAAGCAAGCTAACACTTGAGCAAGCAACGATATCAAGCATGGACGCTTATAAGACGCTTTGTGCCGAAGCTGATCGCGACTACGAAGGTTTTTGGGGGAAGTTAGCACGTGAACTGCTGATCTGGCACAAGCCTTTCACAAAAATACTGGATGAATCCAAGGCTCCTTTCTATCGCTGGTTTGACGATGGCGAACTGAACGTGTCATACAACTGTATAGATCGGCATTTGGCTACAAAAGGTGATAAGACTGCCATTATTTTTGAAGCTGATGACGGTACTGATACTCATGTCACGTATCGCTCGCTTTATCATCAAGTTTGCAAACTGGCCAATGGCCTTAAATCACTCGGCTTGATCAAAGGTGACAGAGTAGTCATCTACATGCCAATGGGCGTTGAAGCCGTTGTAGCGATGCAGGCCTGTGCTCGCCTCGGAATCATTCACTCCGTGGTGTTTGGCGGCTTTTCTGCCAAAAGTTTGGTTGAACGGATTTCGGATGCTCAGGCTCGAGTCATTATTACCTGCGATGGTCAATTTCGCGGTGGCAAGCAACTACCACTTAAACCGGCAGTGGATGAAGCGTTGCTGGATCCGCTGTGCAACTGCATTGAAAAGGTTGTTGTGTTCAAACGCACTGGCGCTGCAATTACTTTAGATGGCAAGCGTGAAATTTGGTGGAATGATCTCATTGCCAACCAGCCAGACACCTGCGATCCGGTTTGGGTCAATGCAGAACATCCGCTTTTCCTGCTCTATACCTCCGGCTCTACTGGCAAGCCAAAGGGAGTGCAACATTCCTCCGCCGGATATCTGCTGCATGCGATGAACACGATGCGTTGGACTTTTGATGTTAAAGACAATGACGTATTCTGGTGTACCGCAGATGTGGGCTGGATTACCGGCCACACTTATGTAGCCTATGGTCCTTTGGCAATGGGGGTGACCCAAGTTGTGTTCGAAGGCATTCCAACTTATCCGGACGCTTCGCGCTTTTGGCAAGTTATTGAAAAACTCAAAGTCAGTATTTTCTACACTGCCCCTACCGCGATTCGATCACTCATCAAGTTGGGCGGAGATTTGCCCAAGAAATTCAACTTGAGTAGCCTGCGTCTGCTTGGTTCGGTTGGCGAACCAATCAACTCTGAAGCGTGGATGTGGTTTTACAATGAAGTCGGCGGGGGCCGTTGCCCGATTGTAGATACTTTCTGGCAAACAGAAACCGGTGGCCATGTTATTACGCCTTTACCCGTAACCCCATTGATTCCTGGTTCTTGTACCTTGCCTTTCCCCGGCATGAAAATTACCGTCGTGGATGAAGCGGGACATGAAGTCGAATGGGGCACAGGTGGATTTCTGGTTATTAGCAAACCTTGGCCATCGATGATCCGTACAATCTGGAATGATCCCGAGCGCTATAAAAAGTCTTACTTCCCTGAAGATCTGGGTGGCAAACTCTATCTGGCGGGTGATGGCGCAATACGTGACAAAGAAACAGGCTATTTCACCATCATGGGTCGTATCGATGACGTGTTGAATGTCTCGGGTCACCGCATGGGCACAATGGAGATTGAGTCCGCTTTGGCAACCAATCCGCTAGTCGCGGAAGCAGCAGTGGTTGGCAAGCCGCACGATATCAAAGGTGAAGCGATTGTGGCTTATGTTGTATTGAAAGGTGAACGTCCACAAGGTGAGGAAGCCAAAAAGATCGTTGCCATACTGCGTGATTGGGTAGGCAAAGAAATTGGCCCGATTGCCAAGCCGGATGATATTCGTTTTGGTGACAATTTACCTAAAACCCGCTCCGGCAAGATCATGCGACGTTTGTTGCGTACACTGGCTAAAGGTGAAGAAATCACTGCGGACATTTCTACTTTGGAAAACCCTGCAATTTTGGAGCAGTTCAAGCAGACTGTTTCTTAAGACTTTTTTTAATTTTTAAGATTTAAGGCTGGAATTTTTGATTCCAGCCTTATTTTTTTGTTGACAAGTATTACTTTTGTAGTACCATACGCTTACTTTAGAACTTCAAGTGAGGCACAAAATGGCATTGAAACCGATAACAATACGTTTGGACGAAGAAGAGTACGAAAAACTCAGAACGCATCTGGAAGCATTTGGCGACCCTGATATTAACGTAGCTTATGTCGTGCGCTCGTATATTCGCGACTTGAACCGGTCATTGCCTTATATGCTGAATTCCGGTTGGGATCTGAAAAATTACTTCGGCTTGCTGGGTTCGTGGCTGAAACAGTTTGGCGCAATGAAAGATGCCGACATGTTCAAGATGATGAGCAACCCTTGGGCAATCTGGAGCGCTAACGGTTCTGACCATGCAGCTGATCTTCCCCATGCAAATGGTGAAGATAGCGCCAAGAAACCTAACTAACCGGAGGCTTGATCATGATGACTGAACAACAAATGCGCATGATGATGGAAATGTTTTCAAATCCCATGTTCAAGCAAGGTGCAAACGAATTTTTAAAGATTGCCCAACAAAAGGGAATCGAAGAAGCAAATAAGTTTTGGGGTATTTCATCTGAAAGTCAGGCCTTTCCCGGCGCAGACAAGATGATGGAACGTATGGGGGATTTCTATCAGAACTTTGGTTTTGTACCACAAGCCAAATATGACGATTTACAGAAAGAGAACGTAAACCTCAAAAATGAAAACCAGATGCTGCGCACCACACTCGGTGAATTGCAACAAAGATATATGGCCGAGAACAGTGCCAAAGCACAACAAGCATGGCAAGAAATTGTTGACAAGCAACTAGAAATGAGTCGCGAAGTCACGAAGAGTTTTTTTGACGTACTGAAGCAATCAACACCCACTAAAGAAAAGTAGTTTTTAATTTTTGTAATTTAACTTTGAAAGGAAATACCATGGAAAAGCAATTGGCATATTTTGACGTATTGGCTAACGCACAAAAGCAAATTTTGAATAACACGCTGGAATTGCAAACAGAAATGCGCACACAGTGGATTGATGCTGTAAGCAAATCTTATGCAGCTTTCACAAGCATTCCTGGCGTACCGGAAAATGCAATGACTAAAGAAGCGCTGACTCAGTTCAACAACTGGTTCGGTACCGTTGCTAACGCTTCAAAAACCGCTACAGCTGAAGCTCTGAAGGCACAAGAAAATCTGATCGGCGCGTATGACAAACAAGTTGCCACTAACCGTGACGCACTGAAGAACGTTATTGAACTTGCTAACCCAATCTTGGCAAAAGCGAAACTCGCTTAAGCCTGATTGAAAGAAAATTTCGAAAGGAACCGACATGGATAAGCAATTGGAATATTTTGACACATTGGCAAACACACAGAAGCAAGTTTTCAACAGTCTTCTGAGTGCCCAAAAAGACTTGCGCGTACAGTGGGTTGAAGCAATCAGCAAAACTCACGCCGCATTTACCAGCATCCCTGGTTTGCCAGAAACACCGCAAACCAAAGAAGCAATGGCTCAGTTCGAAACTTGGTTCAGCACCGTTGCCGGCAATTCGCAAACTGCTACAGAAGAAGCACTGAAACTGCAAGAAACATGGATCAGCGCCTACGACAAGCAATTGGCGATCAGCCGTGATGTCCTCAAGAACTTCATTGAGATTGCCAACCCACCTGCTCCCAAGGCTAAAGCACCAGCCAAGGCAGCCTAAGTTAGGCAAGTAAGTCAGCGTCGGCGCCCGGTGTGGCCGACGCCAGCTTTACCCCCAATATCTGCAGCAAGATTAACTGGCGAGAATGTAGAGGAACGAAAGTGGAAAACTCAAGCGATTACTTTGATGGTTGGATAAAAACTCAGCAGCAAGCGATTACCTCGCTGCGCGAACAGGCACTACAAATGCAGTCGCATTTCAAGAATTCCGCTTCAACAGCCGACAATCCGTTTTCGAATTGGAGCAAAGCAGTTATAGATGCTTTCCCTAATGGCGATGACGCAAATTTATCCAAAGGTGTTTTTAACAAGACACATTTTAATACCGAGGTTTTACGGAAGCTTTATGAGCTATGGCAGCCATTGCTAAAAGCCATCTCTGACAAATCCATCGACCCGGCCAGCTATGCAAATTTAACCGATCCGGCCAAGATCAAACAGCTGTTTGACAAACTGTTTAATTTTGACATGGATGCGCTCAATCAATTACAAAAACAGACATCGCAATACAACGATGTGTACCAGCAATTCACCAAGCCATGGAATGATGCCGCTAAAACACAGGCGGCCAATTATATGCAAGGTGACTTCTCCCAAAGTGAGATGACACCTCAAGCTTGGTTGCAACAAATGCAAACTGCCTATTCGACATTTGAAAAAACCACCGGCAAAATTTTGAGTGTCCCGACTCTGGGAAAAGACCGTGAAAAAATGGCCTTGTTTTCCAAATACGCCAAGGCGCTGACTACATTTTCGTCGAGGCACCAAGAGTATTATCAACTGATGCAAACTACCGGCTATGAAGGCAATCAGGCTGTGATTAAAGCGCTTGCCGAAAAAGTTGAAGCCGGTGATAAGTTTGAAAAGTTTGATGATTTTTTTGCACTGTGGATCAACACCAACGAAAAAGTTTTCTACAAACTATTCCAAAGCAAAGAGTTTAACGAGCGCCGCAATGCCATGACCGCCGCCGGTTTCAATGCACGCAAGCTATATAACGAGATCATTGAAGGCCAGCTTTCTGATTTGCCGATTGCACGCCGTTCGGAAATGAATGAGGTTTATAAAATCATTTACGACTTGCGTAAACAAGTGAAAAGCCTGCAATCACAAATTCAGGATTTGAAAACTCAACGTTGAAAAATAAGGACCGACAGTCATGAACAACCTTTTTTCAGGTATGGATGCAAAAGCCACATTGAAGTATTTAAACGGAGTTCAGAGCAAATTAATGAAGGGCGCTGAACTGCTCACTGACATTGAAGAAATTGATGTGGGCACTGCTGAAAAAGAACAGATCTATGCAGAAGACAAGATAGAGCTTCACCATTACAAACCTCTGGCTAGCAAGGCTTGTGGCATTCCAGTCATGGTTACCTATGCGTTGGTTAACCGTGCCTACATGCTGGACATTCAACCGGACCGCAGCTTTATCCGTAATCTGCTCAACATGGGTTTGGATGTTTACATGATCGATTGGGGCTATCCGACTCAAGCCGACCGTTATCTGAGCATGGATGACTACATCAATGGCTATATGAATAATTGCGTAGACGCTGTACGCAAGCATTCTAAGAGCGACAAAGTGACAATGATGGGTATCTGTCAAGGCGGCACCTTCTCGGGAATTTATTCCGCGCTTTATCCGGAAAAGGTACATAACCTGATCACACTGGTTGCCCCGTTTGACTTTGCAACCAATGACGGATTGCTTTTCAACTGGTCAAAAGATATGGATATCGACGCACTGGTCGATGCCTATGGCGTAGTACCGGGTGACGTGCTGAACGAGAGCTACCTGATGTTGATGCCATTTAATCTCAACATCAAAAAGTATATCGACATGCTTGAAGTGTTGGATGATAAAGATAAACTGATTAACTTCCTGCGTATGGAAAAGTGGATCTTTGATAGCCCTGGTCTCGCCGGTGAGTGTTTGCGTCAGTTCACCAAGGATCTTTACCAAGGAAACAAGCTGGCCAAGGGCCAATTAAAGCTGGGTGATAAAACGGTTGATTTGGGCAAGATCACCATGCCGATTTTGAACATCTATGCGTCGGCTGATCACTTGGTGCCACCTGCTGCGACCAAGCCATTGAATGACTTGGTGAGCTCTAAAGATAAAACCCTATACGAGTTCAAGGGCGGACATATTGGTGTATTTGTTGGTTCGCGCTCGCAAAAAGAATTGGCGCCGGTTATTTCAAAATGGCTGATTGAAAGAAGTAGTACAGCCTCGACTAAAGTTGCTTCATCAAAAGCTGCGCCTACAGTTGAAGAAAAAGCACCCGCCGCTAAGCCTGCACCTGCGAAGTCAACTGCAACCAAGGCAAAAACTGCTGGCACTGCAAAACCTAAAACGGCAAAGAATATTGTGCCCGAAGTCTTTAGTGCCGCATTAAAAAAATCAACCAAAAAGTAGTCCACAATCCTCTAGCTAAGTTCCTCTCCCAATGGGAGAGGGCTTGGGAGGGGATTGTTTTTCAGGCAGCAAAATAATTTTCAATCACATTTTAAGGCAAATAAAATGAGCAAACGTATCGCATTGGTAACTGGTGGAATTGGTGGGATTGGCAGTGGCATCTGCAGACAACTCGCTGGAGATGGTTTCACTGTCGTCGCAAATTACATCAAGGCAGAAGAAGCGAAAGCACAAGCCTGGCTTGCAACTGAACGTGCAGCTGGCAGAGATATTCATATTGCTGAAGGTGACGTATCGAATTTTGAATCTTGTGCCGCAATGGTCGCCAAGATTCGTTCCGAAGTCGGATTCGTCAGCGTGCTAGTAAACAATGCCGGCATTACCAAAGATGGCGTGTTCAAGAAAATGCCATTGGAAAACTGGATGGACGTACTGAACATTAATCTGAACAGTGTGTTCAATGTAACCCGTCAAGTCATCGATGATATGCTCGTGCAAGGATGGGGACGCGTGATTAACATGTCATCAGTCAACGGCCAAAAAGGCCAATTCGGCCAGACTAATTACTCTGCTGCCAAGGCGGGTATGCATGGTTTTACCAAGGCACTGGCACAGGAAACTGCCGCCAAGGGAATCACAGTCAATACTATTTCGCCCGGTTATATCGGCACTGAAATGGTAATGGCGATCAAGCAAGAAGTTCGCGACCAGATTATTTCAACGATACCCGTTGGACGCTTGGGTAAACCTGAAGAAATAGCCAAGCTGGTTTCTTATTTGGCTTCGGATGATGCAGCATTTATCACGGGTTCCAATATCGCCATTAATGGCGGATTGCATATGTGCTGATGGTGTAATGAAGTAAGGTTGAATAAAACAAGCCCCGTCTAGTACGGGGCTTGCTTATTTTGTCCAGCAATTATGTTGCAGCCCCAAATGTTTTCTGTTGATAGCAGGGGGTCACCCCCTCCCCAACCCTCCCCCAGCGGGAGAGGGAGTAAATTCGACCCCGAATCAGGTGGCAAAATTTTTCTTCCCTCTCCCAACGAGGGATAACCAGCGACTTGGCTGGCGCTTTTGCCAGCCTTAGTCGAATGGCTAGTTAGTTCATCAGGGACTGAGGGAGGGGGAGTTTGTGCAACTCGACGGACAAAAAAACCTACCGCTCAACAGCCAGCGCAACTCCCATCCCGCCACCAATACACAAAGACGTCAACCCCTTCTTCGCGTCCCGACGAACCATTTCATGTAGCAAGGAAACCAACACTCGAGCACCGCTTGCGCCAATAGGGTGACCAATCGCGATAGCACCGCCGTTTACATTAACTTTGGAAGTATCCCAACCTACTTCACGATTAACAGCTATCGCCTGTGCTGCAAAGGCTTCATTAATTTCCATCAAATCCAGATCATTGACACCCCAGCCCGCTTTTGCCAGACAGCTTTTGCTGGCGGATATAGGACCGACACCCATGATGCTCGGCTCGATACCTGTTGATGCATAAGCTTTGATGGTTGCAAGCGGTTTCAATCCGAGCGACTTTGCTTTGCTGGCTGTCATCAGCATCACCATCGCGGCTCCATCGTTAATGCCTGAGGCATTTCCTGCCGTGACCGTACCTGCTTTATCGAATGCCGGACGCAATCCGGCGAGTGATTCCAATGTCGTGCCGTGCTTTGGATATTCAT
Source organism: uncultured Gallionellaceae bacterium (assembly GCA_903913145.1). Taxonomy (GTDB): domain Bacteria; phylum Pseudomonadota; class Gammaproteobacteria; order Burkholderiales; family Gallionellaceae; genus PALSA-1006. The sequence continues at coordinate 9,428 of CAIWKC010000371.1, forward strand.
CCGCACTGATCACGGTATCGCCTTTTTTGCCTTTGATTGTGTAAGGAACAATTTCATCAACAAATTTTCCGGCTTTCTGCGCGGCTTCGGCCTTGTTTTGTGAAGCAACGGCAAACGCATCCTGATCTTCTCTGGTTATGCCATATTGCTTGGCCACATTTTCTGCTGTAACGCCCATATGGTAGTTGTTGTAGACATCCCAAAGTCCGTCCACAATCATGCTGTCAATCAGCTTGGCATCACCCATGCGGAAACCGCCGCGTGAACCATTCAACACGTGCGGAGACGTGCTCATACTCTCTTGCCCACCGGCAATGACAATTTCAGCATCTCCGCTTTTAATCGACTGAGCGCCCAACATTACTGCCTTAAGGCTGGAGCCGCACACCATGTTGATAGTCAAGGCCGGCACGTCTACCGGCAGGCCAGCTTTGATCACTGATTGCCGCGCCGGATTTTGACCGACACCCGCGGTTAACACCTGCCCCAAAATCACTTCACTAATTTGCTCACCTTTGACACCGGTGCGCTCGAGTAAACTGCGGATGACGGTTGAACCCAATTCAACAGCTGACACATTATTAAACGCACCACCAAATTTGCCGACAGCTGTTCTTGCTGCAGCGACAATTACTATGCTTTCCATAACTTCTCCCAGTTTTTAATTGCTCAGTTTTTCAGAATTACAAAAGCGAATCACA
>CAIWKC010000372.1 GCA_903913145.1 uncultured Gallionellaceae bacterium
GCCATGGTCCCCGCACCCATTGTATATGCACAAGATACGATCATGCTGCGTCCACAAGCGGGAATTGGCGAGATAGATAGCGCTCATTATCAGCATGAAGGTTTTCGTTTGTTGTTCAGCGCGAGTGATACTAAAAAAGCGGGTCTGGAACTGACGCAAATTAACACGGCGAAAGGAGACTATGTGGCGGCCGGGATAGTTCTGGAAAAGAAAGACGGGTGGCTTAATCTGTCGATTGGGTCAATAGGTTATTTCGGGCAGGGAGCGGGAATGCAAAATCTACCGGGTCTAGTCGCCAACATTGGGTGGGAACCGCAGCGTGCAGGCTGGTTCAAACCCTTTGTGACACTCCGCAACGATGTTCTATTCGGGAGCAAGACTTTAACGGGAAACTGCCTGAGCATGGGGTTGGCAGCAGACCTTTAATTGCCTTCAAAAATCATGAGACATCAATTGAAAATATCTTGGTTCTTGTTGCTGTGTATCTGGTACATATCGGCTCAAGCCAATGAAGCCGTGTGGCCAGCTTCTTGGGATGGGACAATCTACGCGTATTCAAACAGCATGAACTTAACTGGCAATAGCGTGCTGAATCCCGCAAATTATATGACAAATTTAGCTCAACGATCTGATGCTGCCGAGGCTCGCTTCAATCTCAAAACGGAAAATGATTCTCTACAATTGACTGCGCGCCCGATATTACTGACTCGTCAGGACCGAAATACCTTTGGGGTCACAGATAAATCCGAAGCATATTTCAGTCAATGGCGGATGCGTTGGAAGGCAAACGACACACTGGTGTTAAGTGGTGGGCGCGAATTACTGAACTGGGGGCCTGCTCAATTTCGTTCGCCTTCCAATCCGTATTATTTCAACAATGGTCGCAGCAACCCCATGTCCGAATTGTCCGGTATGGATACGGTGCGTCTGGCCTGGTCATCGGACGTAAGTACGTCTGTGTATATGGCGCGAATTTTTGCTTCAGGTTATGGACACACTGAACCAGATCCGTGGTCGAATAGCTGGTTGATAAAGGCTGACTGGCGTGGCGGGGAAAGCGCGGTCGGATTGGCACTCGCAAAACAAGAACAGGAATCTTTGTTCATAGGAGTTCATGCACAAGAAACAGTAGCCGACGCATGGTTGCTATATTCGGAAGTGGGTTCTTATACACTCTCAAACGTGTTGCTTTCGCCAGCCGATGTGAACCAGCCTTTCCTCGTCACAGCAGAGTCACCCAGACGCACGGATGTTTTGGCGGGAGCTTCCTATACTTTTGAGAACGGGCATACGCTTTATGCCGAATATTTGCGCTACGATCACGGTTACGACGCGGCCGAAAATAGTGCCTATTTTTCGCGTGCGACCAGCGCGGCAAGTGTATTCCCGACAAACAGCTCGATACCGGTTTTAGCCACAGCCTTGACAGCAGCGCCACCGCTACTGGGGCGCGATTATCTGTATCTGGTCTGGCAGACCAACCTGATGGAAAGTGCAGGATTTACCCGCATGATGTTTACCTATAATATCACTGACAGCAGCGACGAGTTGTCCGGCTATAGTGAATATACTATGAATCCGCATCTGAGCGCATTTTGGCAAGCAACGATTAACTACGGTGGAACGAGGCGCGAATTTGCAAGGCTCTTTGATCAGATGTTTACGCTTGGCGTAAAGGTCGCTTTTCCGTGATGAGATATTCTAAATCATTAGATTGCAAAGATGGATTACTTCTATGTTGGAGCGCAATTCATTGCGCGATTAGCTTAAACACATCGTTCAATAAATTGCGCTCCCACAGGTTAATGGTCAATTTGAGATAATCCCGGCATGAAAAAGAACCTTTTCATCTCGACATTGAGTTCAATATTGTTCAACACGGCGATTGCCGGGTTGCTTACTTTGGTTGGCTTTGAACATAGTTTCTGGGTCAACTTTATATTTTCACAGTGCATTGGTTTTTCTATTTATGCCATTAATGCCACTGTCATCATGCGCATAGGTGATAAGCGTCGCAGGTTGTGGGTTCTTGCGATTACTTTTCCGGGCAGTATTCTGTTTGGAGTCACTCTGGCAGCGTGGATTACCGGAACGCTTGAATGGAGCGATCCGCGCGCCTGGATCTCGGTGGTGATTGGACTTTTCTTTGGCGGGATTGGCGGCATCACTTATTTTCTGAGTATGCGTATTGAGACGCTGGATGCCGAAGTTAAATTGCGTCGTATGAATGAGATCGAAAGTGAAAAGCGTCAGCTTGAAGCCCATCTCAAATTGCTACAAGCGCAAATCGAACCCCATTTTTTGTTTAATACCCTGGCCAATGTGAGCAGTCTGATCGAGACCGATGCGGCGTTGGCACGGCGTTTATTGGAGCGCCTCATTGACTGGCTGCGCATAGCGCTGGCAAGAGCGCGCAGCGACAAAGCCACATTGGACGATGAACTGGATATGCTGGAAAATTACCTGCAAATATTGAAGATACGCTTCGGCGACCGTTTAAATTGGCGCTTTGAGGTATCCGAAAAAGCCCGCCTTGCAATTTTCCCGCCGATGCTGCTGCAACCCCTTGTTGAAAACGCAGTAAGGCATGGAATCGAACCCAAGTTGGGCGGCGGCAGCTTGCGTATTACGGCGAACAGTGATGCGGAAATATTGACGGTGTGTGTACATGACGATGGCGTGGGATTCAGTTCAGATGCGCAGTTTGGTGCAGGACTCGAAAATGTACACGCGAGATTGACCGCGTTGTATGGCAAGAACGGGAATTTGGTATTGGAAAGCAATGCCGATGCCGGCATGACCGTCACATTGGAGATGCCGGTATGCGCATTCTGATTGCCGACGATGAACAGAATCTGGCCTCAGATTTGCAAAAAAGACTTATGCGTTTGTGGCCCGAACTTGAGTTCGTCAGTGTGGTGCATGATGGCTTGGCAGCACAACAAGCGCTGGCCGAATTAACGCCGGATATCGCTTTTCTGGATATTCGTATGCCGGGAATGAGCGGACTGGATGCGGCGCGTGCGGCGAATGAGAACTGTCGTGTGGTATTCGTCACCGCCTTTGATGATTATGCGGTGGAAGCCTTCGAGCAAGCTGCTGTGGACTATCTCCTCAAGCCTGTCAGTGATGAACGATTGGCGCGATGTGTAGAGCGTTTGAAACAACGCAGCACGGCTACACCTGACGTAGTTTTGATCCGTTTGCAACAATTGTTGGCGAGATCAGTCAAGCCACAGCCTTTGCGTTGGTTAAGGGCGCAAGTAGGCCAGGTGGTACGTATGGTTGCAGTGGATGAGGTGTGTTATTTTCAATCTGCAGATAAATACACGGCGGTCTACACACGTGATGCAGAACTATTGTTGCGCACACCTCTCAAGGAATTAATCGCACAACTTGATCCGGAACAATTCTGGCAGATTCACCGCGGCACGGTTGTTAGCGTTAATCAGATAGCCAATGCCAAGCACGACCTGTTGGGGCGTGTAACGCTTACATTACGTGAAAGGAGCGAAACGATTTCAGTCAGCCGTTCATACGCATACCTGTTTCGCCAAATGTAGCTCTTATAAATAAAAAAGGCGCACCATTTGCGATGCGCCTTTTCAGTTTATAGCTACCTACTTATGCTTTGGTGGCTTTGCTTCGAGCATATTCGGTCAACCGCAACACTTTCGAAGAAGAGAAAATTCCGCACAGGCGGTGTTCACTCCCTTCTTTGGTATCCAGAACAGGAATGTGAGTACGTCCTGTTTTTTGGAAAACATCAAGTACAGATTGAACGGTGGTTATTTCAACATTTTTCATTTCAACGATCACCCAATCACTCACTTTTTCCATGATATCTTTTACCAGGATATCTTTATGGGTGATGCCGCCTTCCGCAAAACCGACGCTTTGAAGATAGCGCATGGGTTTTTCGCCCATGATGTCGTAAGAGGTTATAGATCCTTCAATTTTTTCCGATTTGGCATCAATAACAAAACCGAAACGCAGACCAGCAACCTTCATTTTTTGTAGCGCCTCATCAATCGTGTCAACAGGGCTAACTTTGAAAAGGGCACTAACACGAAAATCTGTCATTGCTGCAATAGCTTGATCCGTTAATGCAATCTGCCAAGGTTCATTGATAGGAACCGAAACATTGGTAATTTCTGAAAAGGTTTGCAAAACAGTTGGCTTTGGCTTTTGTTGTACCATTTAATTCTCCGTTGGGGCGATTAATCGAAATCTTCCGGGGCAAAGTATAACGTCTTCCGAAATTCTCGTCAGCGGGAATTTAGAAAATAAACTATTGACCTTATTTAAGGCTATTTCTCCGCTCTTTGCCATTGCCTCTCCGGTTGATTCGCCGCAACATTTATCACGCGGCTCAGAATGAACAGCAGATCTGAAAGGCGATTTAGGTAACGCAGGCAGTCTGATGGAAGGTCATCTCGCTGTATGAGAGCGACAAAATTGCGCTCGGCGCAACGGGTTTGGGTTCGCACAAGGTGGCACAAAGCAGCAGCTTTCACGCCGCCTGGCAGAATAAACTCACGCAAGGGTGGCAGGCCGGTATTGTAGTGCTCGATGGCAGCATCCAAACGAGAAACTTTACCTTGCGCAAAGGGGTGTCCTGGAAGCGCCAGTACGCTACCGAGATCAAACAGATCGTTCTGGATTTGAAATAAATCATTACGCACTTCTGCCGGCAATGTCTCTGCAAGTAACACACCAATTCGGCTGTTAAGTTCATCAATTTCACCAATGACAAAAACTCGCAGATCGTCTTTGCTAATGCGAGAACCATCTGCTAGCCCCGTACTGCCATCGTCGCCTGTGCGGGTGACGATATGACTTAATCGATTGGCCATTATTGTTTCTCCAGGCAGGCAATATAAATTGCCGCATCCGGTTCCGTCTTATTGCGCTGGGCTTGCCAAATCATCTCGCCCAGACAATCCATCATCGCATGTTGCGCTTCGTGTTCGGAATCGTATTTCTGTGTGAGTCTGGCAAACTGTTCGCGTATACCATGCGGCTGGCCGATGGAAATTTGCTCTTCAATGCTCAGGTGCATCATGATGTGCAAAAAAGGATTAACCTCGGAGCCATCGGACAAAAAATCTTTATCCTTGTGGTTTTCCGGAGTCGCAAGGAGTGCATGATATTCAGGATGTTTGTCGATGAGCTGAGCTGTCAAGTCTTCCAATGGCGAGAGGAGTTCTCCGCCAACGCGCTTGCGCCAAGCTTCAAATAAAAACTGTCTGGCTTGCTCACGGGTAGGATTAAACATATTAATTTTGTGAAAGCTAGACCGAATTTTGTAAGTTTATATTTAAGCTTTTTTACAAGCGTGCAATTGTAAAAGAGAAGTTAATTAAAAGCTAATTTTAATAGTTGAGACTTTATTGAAATTCCACGGCTATCAGGCAAATATTTTGAGGAAAAATCTTCTGTTGGATTTGAGAAAGTTTGGATATATGATGATACCAATAACTGATCTGAATAAATATTGATTTAATATAATTCGCCATTTTAGCAATGACGCATTCTAAATCTATAAACATAAATAAAGTTGACGGGAGGATTAAAATGAATTTAACGCAAATCAAGGTTAGCACTCGACTGGCGATGGGCTTTGGAGCGGTTATTTTGTTGCTATGCATTATCTTGTTAATTGGCATATCAAATATGTCAATGATGATGTCCAACACTAAAGAGATTGTTTCAGACCGATATGTCAAAGTACGCATGGCTCACCAATTAGAAACAAACACACTGGAAATTGCGCGTGAATTAAGAAATCTGATCATTCAGACTGATCCCGAAAAACAGCAACAAGCTGAAAAAATAATCATAAAAGACAGGTCAGATAATAAAGAAATTCTGGAAAAGTTAGAAAAAATAATGAACACTCCCAAGGGGATGGAGCTCATTAATACAATTGTTAAAGCCAGAGCAACATTACAAGATTTATATGTGCCTTATTTTGACTTGATCAATTATGACCATAAATCAGCAGTAGATTATTTATATGTTCAAATTGCACCAGCCATGATTGCCTTCACTCAATCTATTGATCAACTGAGTGAGCATTTAAGTCGGCAAATGGATGAAAGTGCCTCGCAATCAGAGAGCGAATATAAAAGTTCGAAA
>CAIWKC010000373.1 GCA_903913145.1 uncultured Gallionellaceae bacterium
GTATTTCAAACCTGCAACGTCACGGCGATGTTCGGTAATTGTTAATTGAAGATCATCCACGACAATGACTAAGGTTTGATCAGTGGCAAAAATTGTGCGGGATCGACTGGCTTGCCAAACTTGCGTATTTCGAAATGCAGTTTGACTTGGTCCGAATCGGTCTCGCCCATTTCTGCAATTTGCTGCCCCTTGGTCACGTTTTGTCCTTCTTTAACCATAATTTGATCATTGTGGGCATACGCGCTGAGAAAGGTTTTATTGTGTTTGATGATGACCAGTTTGCCATAACCGCGTAAACCGCTTCCACTGTATACCACCTTACCCGCAGCGCTTGCCACGATAGCTTGCCCGCGCCTGCCGGCAATATCGACGCCTTTACGGTTGGCATTCTCGGAATACACAGTGATGATTCGGCCATTTGTCGGCATTCCCCATTCCAGACCTTCTTCTTCGTCTGCCTCTTTAACGGGAGGCACATGCGGAGTTTCGGGAACAACCGGCGCGGCTTCCTGCTGAGCGTCATCCTGCATCGCTTCTGCTTGGGCAAGTGCTTTTTCTGAATAGGGAATCTTGCCTACTTTAGGCTGAGTCTTCATTCCTCCAGGAGGGGTGGGCGCATGCGCTACCGGGAGTTTTGGTTCGGCAATTTTGGTTGGAACCGGCACAGGAATTCTCAACTGTTGCCCGATTTGAATCGCCCCCGGATTTTCAATATTATTCATTTCAGCCAGATCACGGTAATCGACGCCATGCATAAAAGCGATGCTATACATCGTGTCACCTTTCTGCACTACATAATTTTGAGTCTCAAGCGGTTTTTTAATTTGAACGACGGGTGCGGCCACAGGAGCTACTGGCGCAGGTTTTTTCATTTCTGTTCCGCGCTCAACAATGGGCGCATGTTTGACTGGGCGCTGCGCGCAACCTGCCAGAATTACCATCAAAGTGAACAAAATAGACCAACGAAAAAAACGTTTTCCGGTTGATTCAATTTTCATTATTTTACCCATGGGTGCCCTCATGCTTTTCCCGTCAAAATAGGCACAAATTTAACTGCCTCAAGACGGCTCTCATGAAAACCCTGCTCATCGCGTTCGATCAAAGTTAGAAACTGCTCCTGAGTACCCAGCGGCAAAATCATTCTACCGCCAAGGGCGAGCTGTTCCAATAAAGCCCGTGGTACATGGGTCGCAGCTGCCGCCATGATGATGCCGTTGAAAGGCGCGACATCGGGTCGACCCATTGTCCCATCGGCGTAGCTCAATATTACGTTTCGAGCCTGAATTTCTTTTAGAGAAATTGACGCGCGTTTAAATAAGGGCTGAATGCGTTCAACAGAATAAACTTCAAATGCTAATTGCCCCAGTACGGCCGCCTGATAACCGCAACCGGTACCGACTTCCAGCACACGATTCAATTGCCCGCCATTGCGCAATAATTCGATCATCCGGGCCACAATGTAGGGCTGCGAAATTGTCTGCGCGTGACCAATGGGTAGTGAAACATCGTCATAGGCACGGCTTGCCAGCGCTTCATCCACAAAAATGTGGCGCGGCACAGCACTTATTGCCTCCAATACAACTTCGTCCTGAATACCTTGGCTGCGCAAACGCTCGATCATGCGGCTGCGGGTGCGTTGAGAAGTCATGCCAATTCCCGAATGGCGCACGTTCATCTGCCGTGCTCCATCCAATTACGCACTGCGTCAATCTGGGCATACTGGGTCAGATCGATCTGCAAAGGAGTGACGGAGACTCGTTTGTTTGCAATCGCGTAGAAATCCGTTCCCTCGCCCGCATCTTGCGCTTTGCCCGCAGCACCAACCCAATACACGGTCTGACCATGCGGGTTGGTGGCTTTTATTGCCGGCTCCGCTTTGTGACGTTTACCCAGTCGCGTCACTTCCGTGCCTTGCAATTCAGCATAGGCAATATCCGGCACATTAACGTTGAGCAACCAGGATGAA
>CAIWKC010000374.1 GCA_903913145.1 uncultured Gallionellaceae bacterium
CCTAATCGTTCCAATCTACTTGATTTTTCAACCTTATTGTTAGCCGTTCTGGACAATGCTACAACTAATTCATACATCAATAGCACGGGATTACGTAAAAAACAAGGTCAAACAACTCGGCATCTCGGAGCGCAACAATAAAATTCGTATCAATTCTGCAGGCTGTATGGATCGCTGCGATGAAGGCCCTGTTCTGGTGATCTATCCCGAGGGAACTTGGTACACCTATGTTGATGAAAGCGATCTGGACGAGATCATTGAATCCCATCTGAAAAATGGCCGCGTCGTTGAACGCTTGAAAATTTGATGTCTGCATTACAGTCCTTCTCAACAAACGGCACTGCCGGGCATATCGAGGGTCTGGTACACATACCCAAACATGATCCTAAAGGCATGGCGCTTGTGTGTCATCCTTTACCCACAATGGGCGGCAACATGGATAACAAAGTCGCCGTGACGTTGGCGAAAACATTTGTCGATCTGGGTTGTGTCGCACTGCGTTTTAATTTTCGCGGCGTGGGTGCAAGCGAAGGTGAATTCACCGGCGGAGACGGAGAATTGGAAGATGCCTTGGCGGTGGTGGAATTTGCTCGCGAACAATTTGGTGAGTTGCCGCTTGTCCTGTCCGGGTTTTCGTTTGGTGGCTATGTTGCTGCACGTGCTGCTCAAAAGTTGCATCCTAAACATTTAATTCTTGCAGCGCCTGCTGTTGGACGCTTTGCAATGCCACTTGTCCCACCCAATACGTTGGTAATACATGGTGAGCAAGATGATGTTGTGCCGTTGGCCGATGCGCTTGAATGGGCGCGCCCTCAGCACTTGCCAATTGTTGTGCTGCCCGGAGCTGAACATTACTTTCATGGACAGCTGACACAGTTGCGCGATATTGTGAAGAAGCATTTCACCGGGGTGGAGTTGTGACGGCAAAAAAGGTGTTTCAAAAGTGACCCCAATTATCCAAGCCTCAAATCTGCAAAAATCCTATTCAGGCCAACGCGTAGTGGATGGTCTTAATCTGTCAATCCACAAAGGCGAATGCTTTGGTTTGCTCGGCCCAAACGGGGCAGGTAAAACTACCACGCTGCGCATGTTGCTTGGATTAATCTCACCTGATGCAGGTGAAATCTCTTTGCTAAATCTTCCTGTGCCGCAAGCGGCACGCGAAGCTCGAATCCGCGTCGGCGTGGTGCCGCAGATGGATAACCTCGATCCTGATTTTACTGTGGCGGAAAATCTGCTGGTGTATGGGCGTTACTTCGGCCTGAAAGACAGCGAGATCGAAGCGCGTATTCCCTCATTGTTGGAATTCGCCAGCCTAACCAACAAGCGTAACGCGAAAGTGCCAACGCTTTCCGGCGGCATGAAACGTAGACTTACTTTGGCGCGTGCCTTGGTGAACGATCCAGATGTACTCTTCCTGGATGAACCCACTACAGGTCTTGATCCCCAGGCGCGCCACCTGATCTGGCAACGTCTGCGCGAACTGACCCAACAGGGTAAGACGCTGCTTCTTACGACGCATTTTATGGATGAAGCAGAACGGCTTTGCCATCGACTTGCCGTGTTGGATAACGGTAAACTCATCAGCCAAGGCACGCCGCGAGAACTGATTGAACAGAACATCGAGCCGCAAGTGGTAGAGGTGTTCGGTGAAACAGCCGAGGCGTGGGCAAACATAAATGCCGCGCACTACTCGCAGCGCTTTGAGTTGAGCGGTGAAACTGTATTTTGCTATTTGCATGATGCGCAACCTTTGGTAGCGCATTTGCAAACGCAAAATTCTTTACGCTATTTGCATCGCCCGGCGAACTTGGAAGATGTTTTTCTGAAGTTAACGGGAAGGGAGATGCGTGAATGAACCTGATCTTCCGCATGGTTTACGTCTTCATTCTATCTTTATTCCGCGAACGACTCAGCGCAGATAAACTGGTCAGCCAGCTTAGCTTGCGTGTTATGCCTAACGATCTTGATATTAACTTCCATATGAACAACGGGCGTTATTTAACCATTTGTGATCTGAATCGAGTTGACCTGTTCCTCCGTTCCGGATTAATGAAGACCATGTTCAAGCGCGGATGGATACCGCTGATTGCCGAACATACGATGACATATAAAAAGCCACTAAATATGTTCGAGCATTTTGATGTAAGTTTGAAGGTGACGAACTGGGATGAAAAATACTTTTATATGACTCACTCTTTCCGCAATGCCGACCGAATCGTTGCTGAAGGCACTTCAAAAGGGTGTGTCTATGAACGCGGTGTCGGTGTGGTTAGTCCTGCGGATGCGTTTGCGGCCGTGGCAGAGGATAAGTTGAAATGAGTATTCGAGATTTCGCTCTGCCCGAGCTAAGTATGCGATTCTTTCCCATCTGGCAACGCCATTGGCTGGTGTGGAAGAAAGTCGCGGCAGCGTCAATTATGGGGCATCTCGCTGACCCGGTAATTTATATGCTGGGTTTGGGCTACGGCTTGGGCAGCTTGTTGCCACAAATGGGGGGTACTTCGTACATGACCTTTCTAGCGGCTGGTACAGTGTGCTACAGCACAATGAACAGTGCCAGCTTCGAAGCTTTGTATTCAGGTTTCTCACGTATGCACGAGCAACGCACATGGGAAGCCATTCTCAATACGCCAATTACGCTGGATGACATCGTGTTATCAGAAATACTCTGGGCGGCAACAAAAAGTCTGATGTCTGGCATTGCAGTGCTAGTGGTGATCTGGTTGCTCGGGTTGTCGCATTCCGTCATGTCACTATGGATGATTCCGCTCGCTTTACTGGTTGGCCTTGCATTTGCAGGTCTCGGCCTCATTATGACCGCACTTGCGCCGAGCTATGATTTCTTCTTGTATTATTTCACGTTGGTTATCACGCCAATGATGATGATTAGCGGTGTATTCTTTCCGGTCAACCAATTGCCGGAGAGCGTTCAGATGGTGTCAAATGTATTGCCGCTGACCCATGCTATAGATTTGGCGCGACCCTTGATGACTGGTGCTGTTCCTCCGGCTGCGTTGTTGCACATAGCTGTGTTGCTGGCATATACGCTGTTTGGTTTTTATGTGTCACTGGTGTTGTTCAGGCGGCGCCTGTCACGTTAGCTATTGGTGTTGGCAAAATATTCCTCCCGTCATTCCCGCGCAGGCGGGAATCCAGATAGTTGAATAATCCGCGCATAGCGGGACAATATTCTTGCTTTGACCGCTATGCGGGAATGATGGACTAATGCATTATTTGGATTTAATCGAAATTCATAGAGGCTCGCACTTGTTAAGCCGGCATTGAGGCTAAACAGATTTTAATTAATTGTTTAATTTCCTCACGCTAAAGTAAGGAATAATAAAAGGAGAGCTATCATGTCTACGGCAACAATAACCAGCAAAGGGCAAGTCACAATTCCGTCTGTCGTTCGTGCAGCATTGGGTGTTGAATCCGAAGACAGAGTAGAGTTTATAGAGGTAGAGCACGGTCGGTTTGAGTTGGTTGCGGCTACTCATTCAGTTACTGCATTAAAAGGTATTGTGCGGATGCCCTCATCGGCAGTAACGATAGTCTCAATGAATCAGGCGATTGCGAAGCAGGGAGCTAAAGCAAAATGATCGGCTTGGACACCAATGTCCTCGTTCGCTATGTTGCTCAGGATGATTCAAAGCAGTCCCCGAAAGCTTCCCGGATGATCGAATCTCTTACCGCCGAATCACCGGGCTATGTTTGCTTAGTTTCAGTGGTCGAATTGGTGCGGGTATTGGCAGGCTGTTACGATTTATCCAAAGTCGAAATCTGCGAAGTTTTGGAAACGTTGCTTCGTACCAAGGAAATTATTGTGGAAAATGCCGCTATCGTTTGGAAAGCTGTGCGCCTTTTTAAGGCAGGCAAAGCAGATTTTGCGGATTGCCTGACAGCGTTATCAGCTAAGGAGGCAAGGTGTGTATATACGGCAACATTTGATCGTGATGCTGCAAAACACTGCGGAATGAAGCAGATCGATTGACTACAAGACCCCATTAAGCCCTCCATTCCCGCACAGGCGTAATGTGTCTGACTGCTCTTTGAGGTAGAGCGGACAGTCGTGTAAGCGTCTACAAACAGACTGATGATAACCCACAGCCGAAGTTCCGATTTGAAATCAGGTTGCTGGAAAGCGGAACTAAATTAAACTCCGCTAACGAGACATACCAGCATGCGGGTTAACATTACATCGAGGTGCATGCCGCTTCTGGCCAGCCCCGCTCGAATGTACGGTTGGGCGGTATTTTAAAAGTACGTGGTCAGCTCTCTACTAATATCGCATGACACTGTAACGTTAGTAACGTTTGATGTTCTAACTGTTCCGCTTCCATTGACCACAGTACATGTTTCCCCACTTGGTTGAGTGGGTACAGTAATTGAATAAGTAGTGCCGGTAGACAATGGAGTGGCGAAAATTCCTGTTGTGTTTGCAATTGATGTTAAATTGTCACGGCCATTATTTTGTAAAACAAGTGTACCTGTTAATCCTGAAACCACAACTCCAATTGTGTAGGAAGTTGAAGCACCTGCAGGGCTAGGGGTCGTACTGGCGGTGGTACTTGAGGTTTCAGTGAGACAACTACTAAGTAGTGCTATTGAGCCAAGTATAGAAATAATTGATAGTATTTTATTTGGCATGTTTACTTACTTTTAATTAAATTGCCGCTCCACAAATTGCGATTCATGCAGGACGACAATTTTTTAGGAAGCAATTTTTAGCCTGTCAGTCAGTTTGCGCTAATCTCAATTTATTGATATA
>CAIWKC010000375.1 GCA_903913145.1 uncultured Gallionellaceae bacterium
ATGCTTCCACAGCCCGTTTACATACCAACCAGGTATTGCGCAAAGCACACGACTTTTTTTCTACCTTAAAGGATGCTGAAACCGGCCAACGCGGCTATCTATTGACCAATGATGAAAATTATTTACAACCCTATTTATCGGCTTCACCTTTCCCGATTTTTTTAGGATATTGTTTCCAGAAGGATTCAAATTCAACTGTATATGTATTATTCTTTTCCTTCTTTTCTTTATTAACTTCTTTAGATGTGGTTAGTTGCTGGTTAGTTGCTGGTTGATCCGTGGTTGATGGTGATACGTTTTGCTGGTTGATTTCAAAATTATCGTTCTGGTAAGTTTCGTAATTACAAAGGGTTATTATGCTAAACTTGTTGGTTGATCTGCTGGTTATTTCGCTGGTTGATTTTAGCCTTTCGATTGAAGTGCGTACGGATTGCTCTGTGATACCAGTATCAAGTGATAATTGTTTTCGGCCCACCACAATGTCACCCCGTTTAATTTCTTGGCCCATAAACCGAGATGCTTTATAGTTGGCGTTTAACATTAGGTGTAAAAACAAATGGAGGGTATTTGATTCTTTATACCATTCCCATTCTTTAATTTTACGCCACAATTTTATATAGCCGCGGTGCATAGAGAATGGTGGTGCGGTGTCGGTCTGAATCTTCCGGAAACGTCCCGAACGGCTGGGAAGCCTCACCGCACCACTTATTGATTGTTTGCGCTATGGATCGGAAGATTCATACGCTAACAAATATAATAATTATTTCAATTCAAAGAAACAACTTTTTAAAAGTATTTTTCAAGCATGAATATCTATATTAATTATAAGATTTATTAAAATATATTTGACTTTTGACCGTGGTTTTAATTAAGTTACCTTGTAACAACAATTCACTCTTTCAAAAGAGCGCACAAGTGAAAAAGCCCCGCAAGCCAAGCCCTACCGAAATAGACCTGCCCAATATCCAAAATAAAATATTAATATCTATTGAGGCAGGATTTAAGCGTGTTGCTTATTGTAAAGCCGCTGGGCAATTGGCATATGTTATCAACCTTGACCGATGCCACTTGGCTGAATAGTCAACTGTACAGTCAATATGCCTCGAGTGAAAGTAAAACTGTTGAGGAAGCTATTCAATATGTTTATCCGTCTGGTACCAGTTTAGAAGTGTTGCATCGTAAGACCAGAGGGATCATATCAAATGCGACGCCTGACTTCGTCTATGAGGTTAATTCCGATTTTGCACAGGAGGATACACAGTTCGTTTTGGTTTGGCCTATCAATGGCAAATCACTCGTTAATGCAATGGTGGGTTACGAAAAGCGCAATGTAGACTTATTTCCCGACCGCGATTATGCCGGGGAAATAGGTAGTTTCAGTTACACCAATGAATTGACCGGTAAGTTTCTCATTACGGCTTCGGCAAGCCGTTCCTTCGTCGGGTATCAGGATATCTATTCCAGCTATTACGTCAGCACTGATGAAAGCATTCAAGCTAAATGGGCCCCTTTATCAAAGACTGTTGCCATCCTCCATTACGATACAACGAAAAATGATTTTTATGGCCAGATAACGCCCTCGGTGCGGCGTGATGACCGAACGAGAGCGACAACCTTCGAGTTGGACTGGAAACCCGATAAGTGGGTTTGGTTGATTGAAAAAACGATTTGGCAAAAACGCGACTCAAGCTTTGCGAACTGGGTGTTCGCCGATACAACGTCGAGTTTAACCTTGCAGTTGAATTTTTGAGCGTTAGGCGACTTGGTGGAATAGTTTTCCATTTGCAAACTGGTTGAATGAAAGTATTAATTCCAAATTTGCTTGTGACCTCAGATGTAATTTATTAGGCTGTGTCCGTAATTAGTGTTGACTATTTTTTAAAACACGATTTATCGATAGCACAATGACCCCCTCCCTCAGTCCTTCCCCGGGGGAGAGGAAAACTAATTGCAGCCACTTGTTTTGTTGTTTAATTTGCTCCCTCTTTCGGTTGCCCGAACACAATTTTTTTGGACGCCAGGGAAGGATCGGGAAGAAGAACAGTTGACTGTTGTGGCATGTTACATTTTTAGTGGGATATTAATTAAAGGCGCTATGAATAGCATGGGCTGCCTGAATACCAACATTATTTACGGATAGCCATTTAAAAAGGGTTTCGGATGACAAGTGGTAAAAAGAAAGTTCTTGTAACAGGTGGCGCGGGTTATATCGGTTCGCATACGTGTGTCGAACTTTTAGCCGCAGGCTTCGAATTGGTGGTGGTCGATAACTTGAGTAATGGTAAATTTGCAGCGCTAGAACGCGTGCAGAAGATTGCCGGGAAAAGTCTGGCATTTCATCAGGCAGATGTGCGCAAGCGCGATGCACTTCGTGACGTATTCAAGCAACACGCAATTCTGTCGGTGATTCACTTTGCGGGTCTGAAAGCGGTAGGCGAATCAACCGAGCAACCTTTGCGCTATTACGACAACAATGTGTCGGGCTCGGTTGCTTTGTGCGAGGTGATGGCCGAGCACGGGGTGCACAATATTGTGTTCAGTTCGTCGGCGACGGTTTATGGCGACCCGCATGCGGTTCCAATCCGCGAAGACTTTCCGGTAGGCGGCACGACTAATCCGTACGGCACCAGCAAACTAATTGTGGAGCAAATTTTGCGCGACTTGCATAGCTCGGATAATGCATGGCGAATTGGCATTTTGCGATATTTTAATCCGGTTGGTGCTCATGAGAGTGGAATGATCGGTGAAGACCCCAATGGAATACCCAATAATTTGATGCCCTTTATCACCCAGGTGGCAGTGGGGCGCAGGGATTATTTGCGAGTTTTTGGCGACGACTACTTAACTGCAGACGGAACTGGCGTACGTGACTATATTCACGTCGTGGATTTGGCGAGAGGTCATGTGGCCGCATTGGAATATCAGGCTAAGAATGAGGGCCTGCTAACGGTAAATTTGGGTACCGGCCAAGGCTACAGCGTGCTGGATATGGTGAACGCTTTTGAGAAAGCGAGTGGCCGGAAAATCAATTTCCAAATCGTTGCGCGGCGAACGGGAGATATTGCGTGCAGTTATACTGATCCTACCTTGGCCATGGAGAAACTGGGCTGGGCTGCTGAATTGGGAATCGACCGCATGTGCGTGGATTCGTGGCGATGGCAATCAATGAATCCGGCTGGGTATGCATAATGCGATATACAAAGGTATATTTGGTATGAATAGTCATTCGTTTCATTATCAGAGAGCAAGGAACTTATTTATGAAAAACTCGCCATCATTTCTTCTGGTATTTCTTTTTTCCACTTTAGGCCCGTTATCAGCTTGCTCAAAGTCGGGTGAACACGCTGACGCCAGTCAGGTTGCGGCAAAAGTAAATGGTTCTGAAATAACGGTACATCAGATCAATCAGGTGTTGGAACATGCCTCGGCTAGCACCAAAGCGAATACTGATGCCACCAGCAAAGCGATATTAGAAAAGTTGATCACGCAAGAACTGGTCATTGCCAAGGCTCAGGATTCGAAGTTAGACCGCACACCCGAATTCGTCATGGCGCTGGACGCGGCTCGCAAGGAGTTGCTCGCTCAAGCCTATTTTGGTCAAATTACGGGGCACCCGGCCAAGATCAATGATGATGAAATCAAACATTACTTTACTGATCACCCGGAACTGTTTTCTCAACGTCGCATCTATTCGATCACGGATATTGAGTTTTCGCGAGACGAAAAATTGATGGTGCCAGTGAATGAATTAATCGCCAAGGGCAATTCAGTGAGTGAAATATCAGCTTGGTTAAAAAGTCAGGGTGTGAATTTTAATATCAATAATATTGCACGTACGGCTGAGGATTTGTCGTTTGACATCCTTCCCAAGGTTTCAAAATTGGATGTTGGCCAGTCTGTTATATTTGAGGATGGCCAGACAGTTCATATTTTGAATCTGGTCAACTTTAAACAAGAACCTGTCGATTTTGCGTCTGCCGCACCCAGAATTGAACGATTTCTGGAAGGTCAACGTCGCGATCTATTGATTTCTGTGGAATTGAAAAAACTGCGTGATACGGCCAAGGTCGAATATGTGGGTGAATTTGCACCCACTACTTCCCCAGATAAAATCCAATCCGCTGCAGGTCAAAACAAGGCAAAATGAAATGCCTTTTATGCATTTTAATGTTAAGCAAGGATATATAGTGATCAATCGAACATTTAAACAGACGTTGAAATTTGGATTCTTTTTATTTTCACTGGCATGGGCGTTGCAGGGCTTTGCCGATGATAAGCGCGAATATCAACTTGGACCTGGCGACGCCATTCACATTATGGTGTATCGCAGCCCTGATCTGCTGGTTGATACCCGAATCACGGAAGGGGGTACAATTACCTATCCGCTGTTGGGTAGTGTTCACATTGGTGGACTCACCATATCCAAGGCTGAAGAACTCATCGCGAAGGGCCTGAAAGACGGCGGCTTTGTACAACAACCGCAGGTTAACATTACTCTGGTCACCGTCCGCGCCAATCAGGTTTCCATACTGGGACAAGTGAACCACCCCGGCATTTATCCTCTCGAATCTTTTAATATGCACCTTACCGAGGTATTAGGCCTTGGGGGCGGTATTGCACCGACCGGCGGTGAAAAAGTGATTTTGATTGGCCAGCGCCAGAATAAACCCTTCAAAAAAGAAATCGATCTTAATTCTATTTTTATCGACAACAATTTTGATGAGGACGTTATCATCTCGGCAGGCGATAAAATATTTGTGCCCGTTGCGCCGGTCTTTTATATTTTTGGAGAAGTACAAAGACCAGGCGCGTATCGTGTCGAACGCGGTATGACTGTTGTTCAAGCTTTGGCCTTGGGTGGAGGTCTTACGACAAGAGGAACTTTACGCAACCTCAAACTGCAACGCCGCGATGCGAAAGGTGAGGAAGTTAAAACCTATCCCGAGATGGCTGATTTGATACATCCCAATGACGTGATTTATATCAACGAAAGTCTTTTCTAGAGAAGGGATATTTCCCTCGACGAGATGGGCAACTCAAGCCCATTCGTTATACGTTCAATCACGAAAGTGAACTATTTGTATCAGCATCGACAATTAATACTGCGTTCCAATGATTCTGCACATTTTTGTATTGTGTTGGGCAATCAAACAGTGACTTAAATTTCTTGCTAGAATTGGCCGTAGCATATTTTTTTCATTTACAATTTTCGGCTTGGCTCTATGATTATGACAATGTAAGTGGTGGTTTAATCACTAAAATTACAAGTCCGACAATAATTATGGGTAATTGCAGATACGTTCCAATAG
>CAIWKC010000376.1 GCA_903913145.1 uncultured Gallionellaceae bacterium
AGCTTTTTCATGCCCTTCATTAATATAATCAAGCCTCAGCAGTGTTTCCCCATATTGTTCAGGAGTTTGAACTCCTAGAAAAAAACTTTTTATTTTCCCTTTATTTCATAATTATTTTAAACCTTCTTCCAATGAGTTACGTCCAAGATTTAAACCACCCTCCAATGCCTGTTCTACACGAATATCAAACCACGACTCAATACTCTTTCCAAGAAACTGTACCGATACTGCGTATACCAGCAACCCTGGCAAAATAGCTATTAGCGAAAAAAATAATGTTAGCCTCAACATCAACTTTGCGCCAAAAACCTTATTCTTTAGTTTAATCCGCAATTGCCACAACTGATAGCCAACAAGCACGCAAAGCCCCAGTGCCAAGGCTCCTGTCAGAATCAGCAAGCTCGAGTAGTGGTGTGAAAAGAGAGTTGTGTTTGCACTAGCGCTGGTTAGCAAATAGAGCAAAGCTAAGCCTATAACTCCGGATATGTAAATTAGATATTTCACTGTTTTGATATCCCTTCTGATTCTAATGCTACAGGGATGATTGCCCAGCTATAGTTTTCTGATTCCAAATTCCATTCACTATTCGTCAGCGCGCTTACTTGCAATGGTTTCGGCAGTAACGATGTGTCCAAGCGCATTTGTGCAAATGCGGTAAATTTAGTATCACTTTTAAGTAATCTGGCAACGTATCCACCGCCGCCAGTAAGAGTTGAGACTGGTAAGGGTTGTGAAGTTTGGTGTCCCAATACTTGCAGGGCACTTTCTAAATTGGTAAAACTTTGAAACAGGATGCCGCGAGATATTCTGTACTGTTGTGTTAGTGCATTATATGAAAGCTTGGTTTGTTGCTCATTTTGAATGATGGCGGAATCGAACCAATACCAACGCGATCTGGTAACTTTCTGTTCGCTTACAAAATTCAGCGAAACACCCCTTATTAACGCTTCAGCCACCGTAGGAGGTAATGTAATTTTGAAATCGGCTACTATTTCATAACCGTCTTCAACCAAATGACTTTCTGCTTTAATAACCGTAATGCCTTCTGCATTTGCAACCGATGTGCAAATACTCATACTAAGCAAAGTAAGTTTAATAGTGTTATTAAGCGTCTTTTTGCAACAACGCATAAAAAAATCCGTCGTGCTGATCATCAGGTAGTAACTGTCCGTTGTTCAAACCATATGCTGAAATATTCTCCTGTTTTGCATCTCCATGAAGATCCAAGAACGTATTCACAACCTGCTGATTTTCCCGAGCAAAAACTGAGCAAGTCGCATAGAGTAATTTTCCACCTCTGGCCAATAGCGGCCACAATGATTCGAGTATGTTTTCTTGTTGTATTGCAAAACTTTCAATATCTGAAGGCCTTCGTAACCATTTAATATCAGGATGTCTGCGCACCACACCAGAAGCAGAGCAGGGTACATCTGCCAGTATTCTCTCGAAAGCAACCCCATCCCACCAGGTTTCAGGTTTAGTCGCGTCTCCACGTTTCAAAGCTGCATTTAATTTTAACCTATCAAAGTTTTCTTTTATGCGCCCTAATCGTTGCGGGTCTTTATCCAGTGCAAGCAGTTCTACGTTATGCGACTCTAATAAGTGTGCACTTTTACTTCCTGGAGCTGCACAAGCATCTAGAACCCGCATACCATTAGTGACATCCAACAAATTTGCTGCATATTGGGCACCTGCATCTTGCACTGATACTTCACCTTCAAAAAAACCCGGTATTTTATCTACTGAAAGTGGTGTTTCTAACCATATAGCGCCTGGATAAATTATCTGTGCTTTTATTCCAAACGTTGTTAATTGTTTTAAATACTGTTCCGGTGTAATGCTGTTTCTATTTGTTCTCAAAGTCATTGGCGGATGCTGATTCCCTGCCTCCAGAATGACCGATGCTTGTGTTACATATTCTTTTTTAATTCTGTCAATCCACCATTGCGGATATGAATATCTTCCTTCATCTGTTTCTGAAGCTGCTAGTAGTAACTGCGCTTGTTTACGTAAAAAATTTCGTAATACTGCATTCACTAGTCCGCCTGTCGCAGCATTAATTTCTTTAGCCGCACGAACAGCATGGTCGACTACTGCATATTTTGCAGCCTTGCTGTACTGTAGCTGATACAGAGAAATTAGCAATAAATCCCTTAGTCTTACATCGGTAAGCGGTTTACTGAGTAGTTCATTTAGAACTTTTATTAGTTGACCATAGTAACGCAAAGTCCCGTAACATATATCTTGAAGCGCCCCTCGTTCCTGGGCTGAAAACGTAGGATTTCTCTGTAGTGTTTCCTTTAACAGCTGATTTAGATTATTTCCTGCCAATACTTGGCCAATTATCGATGCGGCCAGTTGCTGAACTATTTTCATTAAATTGATCTGAAGCGGCTACCCGCTGTTATATTAAAACCTTGCAGAAATTGGTTCACTGACATGCTTTTTGCATTTGGTTTTTGCAATACTTCCAACTGCAAAGAACCACTTCCACATGCTACAACCAGCGCGTTTTTGTTTACCTCTATAACTTCTCCTGGTGCTCCAACATTTTCTTGATTCAGGCTACACTGCCAAATCCTTAGCAGTGTATCGTTAATACTTGTCCAAGCACCGGGGTAAGGATTATAGGCTCTGATATTACGCTCAATTTCTGATGCATCTCGATTCCAGTCTATTTGTGCTTCTTCCTTCGTTAGTTTGGCCGCGTAAGTTGCAATGCTATTTTCTTGTGGAATATTGTTCAATTTACTTTGCTCAAGTTGAACTAGTGCTTCAATGATTGTTTTTGCACCCAGCAACGCTAATTTATCATGCAGCGTTTCAGCCGTATCTGTCATTTCAATTTGGCAAGTTCGTTTAAGAAGAATATCTCCAGTGTCCAAACCTGCATCCATCTGCATAATTGTAATTCCAGTCGCGTCATCTCCCGCTTGAATTGCTCTCTGAATTGGCGCGGCTCCTCTCCATCTTGGCAACAAGGACGCGTGTATATTCAAACATCCATAACGAGGAATTTGCAACACTGATTGTGGCAATATAAGACCATAGGCAGCTACCACCATTACATCTGCTTCAAATTCGTGTAATTGTTTTTGAATTTCAGCTGCTTTGAGCGAATGCGGTTGAAGTACCCTCAGGCCATGTTTTATTGCCAATTCTTTAACCGAACTTTGTTTCAGCTTCATGCCACGTCCCGATGGACGATCCGGTTGAGTTAATACTGCGGCGATTTCAACTTCATGTTGCAGCAAAGCATTCAAAGCTTTTTCTGCAAATATTGGAGTGCCTGCAAATATTATTTTCAAACTATTCCCTTCAGAATGTTTCGCGTAGCCGTTTTTTTAGTTTGGCTCGAATTCGCACTTGTTTAAGGTGCGAAAGGCGCTCAACAAATACTTTGCCTAGCAGATGATCCATTTCATGTTGAATGCATACCGACATTAGGCCTTCTGCTTTTAGTCCAAATACCCCACCATTCCTATTCAAAGCCTTTACTTCAATTTTTTCTTTTTTCACGAGAGAATAATTTTTTAT
>CAIWKC010000377.1 GCA_903913145.1 uncultured Gallionellaceae bacterium
AATCATTTTCAGGAAAATGAGCTACAGCCAGCCTCTGATTCGTCAACATTGATTGGACGTAAACAACAGCTTGATCATTATCGTATGCCACAAAAGCAAGATGACTTCCATCTGGAGACCAGGCAGGGGACATAATTATCGAATTAGATTTAAAGATAACTTGCTCGTCGTGCCCATCACTGTCGGCAACGATAAGTTGATAAATCTCTCTCTGACGATTTACATAAGATATTCGGCTGTTAAAAACGCCTGTGGATCCGGTTAGTTTTTCAAAAATTATGTCCGCTAAACGATGTGCCACACCCCGAATATGGGAATTGTTACCTGAAATAACTACGTTTACTAATTCTGTCTTTAATGCCGTATCTATCAAATGCAAGGTTACTTCGATGCGACCTCTGGATTTCAAAACCACTTTGCCTATTGACAGAGAATCTGTCCCCGGCCACGAAGAATAGTCTACTTCTTTTAATTCGTGAGTTGATCTGTCCTTAGGTTCAACAATTTTGAATAGTCCAGTTCTTTCCAAATCTGCTGCAATAACAAGGCTAATACTTTGAGACAACTTATCCTCGCCTGCAAAAGGAACGATTGAAAATGGTATTTGGTGCTCGCCTGAACCAATTACTTCAATATCTAATGTGGCAGATGCGCGGGATGAGATACCCAAAATTAATAAGAAAAGAAGAATTTTCCAATTTACATATTCTTTTAGATATTTCATTTGTAGAACCATTGGAGGCAGAATATTTTAATGTGATTTTTAATTGGCGTTTATAGCACCGTCGACATATATTTATGAAGTGCCAGCATTAACAATCGTGATTCAACTCCCCGCATTGAAAATGGCTTGATCATATAATCATTTGCACCTGCAGCAAAACCGGTAATCTTGTGTGCCTCTAAGTCGCGTGCAGTCAACATCAAGATTGGAGTATCGTTAGCCTCTTTACGCAAATGCTTGCAGATTGTTATACCATCCAATTGCGGCAACATCCAGTCTAATACAACCAATCGCTAACAAATATTATTCATTTCCGAAAGCTCTAACCTGTTTATCAAGAACAACTAAATATTGAGCTGAAGAACCATCAATTCCAACAATTTATGGCCTGATTCGTTGAGACACTTCTTCTAGAAAGGGCTGAGCCAAGCTTAGCTTGCAAGCCAGCACTATTTGATACTTACCTGCGCGTGTTATTGAAAGTTTTATTTCCAAAGGAGGCGTTTTGCCCTGATTGAAATAGACAAGCAATAGGACAATTATTCTCACAAAATGTATTAAATGAAATATGAACGGATCACTTTCATCAATTTCTAAAGTCGATTTGTGCTTGTCAGATTTCAAAGAAAGTTGGAAGTTTCCCAACTCTCTTTGCCAACCAAAAATATTGCAGATCGATTATTACTTTATTTTAAAATCGACTCTGCGATTTTCTTGCCAGCACTTTTCTTCATGGCAATCCATGATTGGTTTGGATTTGCCGTAACTCACCACCTTGATCTGAGTGGATGGCAACCCTAATGTAACCAGCATCTTTTTGACGCTTGTCGCACTGATTTCCCCGCAGCTTACCGATGAAAAATGGCAGTGGCTAAGAAGACGTAAAACTCCTTTGTTGCTTATAGCCGGCAGCGAGGACGACGAGTTCCCGCCGGCTCAATATGAGGCAAACCTGAAAATGGTCCCGGAACCAAAACACTTCCACGTTATAAAAGGAGCCGACCACTTCTGGGTAGGGTATGAAACAGAATTGGCCGGGCAGGTTGGGCA
>CAIWKC010000378.1 GCA_903913145.1 uncultured Gallionellaceae bacterium
AAGGTTTATTACTGGACTATGATTTTTGCCGACAGATCACAGGCATCAGCAATGCCATGGTGGCAGATGCGCCACTTTTTGAAGAAATTGCAGCTGAGGTTTACAGTAGGTTAGAAAATCATTTGTTCATCGCGCACAACGTGCGCTTCGATTCTGGTTTTCTAAAGAATGAATTTAAACGTATTGGGATCGACTTCCGCTTTCCATTACTTTGCACCGTCAAACTCTCGCGCAAACTTTACCCTGAGTGTGCGAGACACAATTTGGATAGCCTCATAGAACGGCACGGACTGATTGTCTCAAACCGCCACCGAGCCATGGGGGATACACAAGCGATATTCGATTTTTGGCAACTCGTCCATCGAACGTTCCCTGTAGAGCGTATCACCAACGTACTCAAGGAATTGTCTGGCCGCCCTAGCCTGCCACCTCATATTGATGCAAACATCATTGACCAACTTCCCGAAGGTCATGGGGTGTACTTGTTCTATGGTGAAAATGATCTTCCAATTTACGTTGGTAAAAGTAAAACGCTCAAGCAGAGGGTTCTCACCCATTTTTCAGGCGATCATGCTTCAGCAAAAGAGATGAGTATTTCGCAACAAGTGCGACGCATTGACTGGATTGAATGTGCGGGTGAAGTGGATTCTCTGCTCACCGAATCAAGGTTAGTGAAAGAGTTGCAGCCTACAATCAATCGCCAATTACGCCGTAATCGTGATTTCTGTTCTTGGCATTTGGTAGATCAAGGTCATGGGTTATGGCAAGCGGAATTGCTGTACACATCTGACCTTGATTTAGGTCGGCAGGATTATTTATATGGGTTGTTCAAGTCTGCCAAAGAAGCAAAGGAGACGTTAATTAACCTAGTCAAGCAAGAAGGACTTTGCGCGGTGACGCTCGGCTTGGAAAAAGGTACGTTAGGCAAGCCCTGCTTTGCGCGTCAACTAAAACGATGCCGTGGCGCATGTATCGGTGAGGAATCCCACATGCAACACAGTATGCGCACGATGGAAGTACTGAGTCAGATGAAACTAAAGGAATGGAAATTCACCAGTCCAGCGCTATTAGCCGAAGGTGATGTATGGCACGTGATTGATGCATGGTGCTATTTGGGTACAGCTAGGTCAGAAGAAGACGTATGGACAATATTAGAACAAGGCAAACCCAGTTTTGACAAAGATACCTATCGTATCTTAGTGAAGCATGTAAACAAAATGCGGCCGTTCAATACACAAACAAGCCGACCAACCAAAATCGCATCAAAGACCAAACCTGCCAAAGCGAACATCCTAAAACGTGTGTCGCTGCAAACCGAAAACGCATTCTGATAGTCAATATGAACCCAATCGTAATCATGTATCCCGCGCTAGGTGCGCAGCCAATCTATCTGCCGCTATTTGGCCACAAGGTACCCGCAGGATTTCCGTCGCCTGCCGATGACCACATGGAAGCGCTAATCAGTTTGGACGAAGAATTAATTCATCACAAGAATTCAACATTCTTTGTCCGTGCCAGGGGTAATAGCATGACTGGTGCAGGCATTCACGAAGGTGATTTGCTGGTGGTTGATAAATCCATAGAACCAGTTTCCGGTGACATTGTAATTGCGTTCATAGATGGAGGTGTAACCGTGAAGCGATTAATGAAACAGGGTTCAATCATCAAATTGAAGCCTGAGAATCCTAGACATAAGGAAATCGTTTTCCATGAAGGTCAGGATCTTGAAATCTGGGGCGTCGTTATATCTTCAACGACTATACATAAAAAGATTTAATTCAAATGCCAATCGCTCTTGTAGACTGCAATAATTTTTACGTTTCCTGTGAGAGGATGTTCAATCCTAAGCTGGAAGGTAAGCCGGTAGTTGTGCTGAGCAATAATGACGGCTGTGCAGTTTCCCGATCCAATGAAGTTAAAGCGCTTGGTATAAAGATGGGTGAGCCTTGGTTCAGAATGAAGGACATTTCAAAACAGCACGGCATTATTGCCCTATCCAGCAACTACACTCTCTATGGAGATTTGTCGGCTCGCGTGATGGCGACGCTTGCTAACTTCTCCCCCCAGCAGGAAATCTACAGCATCGATGAATGTTTTCTTGATCTTGGCGGCTTCGATCCTAAAACTCTCGCCGAATACGGACAGAAGATTCGAAAGACAGTTAAACGCAATGTTGGCATTCCGGTCTGCGTTGGAATTGGTGACACAAAGACGCTTGCAAAGCTCGCTAACCATTGCGCCAAGAAAGGATTATCCGGTAGTGACGGCGTTTGCGACTTTGGGCAACTGAATTCACAACGGCGTAGCGAATTGTTTTCAAGCATTCCCGTGGGTGAGGTGTGGGGGGTGGGTCGCAAGATAACCGAAGGCCTGGCGAAACTGAACATAAAAACGGTTGAAGATTTACGCAGGGCCAGTCCTGAATACCTTAGACAGCAGTTCTCGATTGTTCTGGTAAAAACAGTCAACGAACTTAATGGCATTCCCTGCATAGAGCTTGAAGAAGCAGGCACTCCACGCCAACAAATCATGGTGTCACGCTCCTTTGGTTCATCTGTCTCTGCACTCGATGGCCTGTCTGAGTCAGTCGCTCATTACACGACGCGAGCTGCAGAAAAGCTACGGCGTGATGGTTCGATTGCTGCGAGTATTTGCGTCTTTATCCGCACCAACCCGTTTAGAGAAAAAGATGAACAATACAGCCGTTCAATAGTTGTTCCACTACTCCAGTCAACTGACGACACGACCAAGCTCGTTAAGTCAGCATTAATTGGTTTGAAATCGATTTACAAGCCTGCTTTAAATTATGCGAAAAGCGGTGTTCTGCTGATGGGGCTGCATGAAAAAGGATCTGCACAGCGCACGTTGTTCGACGATCCCGCGGAGCAGCCTCGTTCAGACAAATTGATGTACGTTTTGGACTCGATCAATCAGAAAATGGGTAAGGATAGTTTGACGATCGGCGCATCGGGAACCAAACAGCGTTGGGCTATGCGCAGAGAGTTAAAGTCTCAAAACTACACTTCTGATATCAATGAGTTGCTTGAGGCTTGGTGAATTCATTTTTTTAGAAAAAACGCTCGCAAAAAATATCAGCGGTGAGGTTGCCGAAGCATATATTCAGATGAATTGAGTCGGTCAAGTAGGTGAAGCCGACTTAAAAAACCATGGGATCGAAGTTTGCCGAAAACTAAATTTCATGGATTCCTGGCTAGCGAATTTCTTTTGGGTTGAAGTTGGGGTTTTCAATCATTCCAAATCGATTTCCAAAAGGGTCTTTCAGCGAGGCAATTTTTATTCCTTCCCCAACATCAGTCACTTCTTGAATTGATTCTGCTCCCAATTCTAATAAGTGTTTATATTCGGTTTCGGCATTATCGACTTCCCGCATTGCTTGCGAGCCATTGATAGAAGGTTCTCCTTGTGGCAACAATGATGAAAAAGGAGCCGGCTAAGCGACATAGATATTCTGGCACCTACTTTTCTCCAAATACGTAAAAGGTAGTCATGTCATTCCAAATGCCTTTTTCGGTATTTAACATTTCTAGCCTACGCTCAAAATCAGATTGAGCCTCGGATAATTGTATTTCAGTCATGGTTGACATTGGATGCGGAAATTGTCCCGGCGCCGGGTGCGTGGCAGTAACCCATGAGTTCAGCGCATCTTCTCTACTGATGTAATTACCATCGGAAGCGATTTTTATTTCAACCTTTCTGTAACCAGCTTGCTTTAATAGATTCTGACATTTGTCTGCCGATCCCGTTGCTTTGCTCATCAAATAGGAGACACCATATTTTTCAAGAACCGTTTGAGCGACAACGCCAGTTATAAATGCATTCTCAGAGAAGGCATGAAAGCCGATTTTTCCTTTGCTCTTAAGTTTTGTTCGCCAATGAGATAACGCAGTTTGGATGTCCGCCATCCATATCAATGCAGAACCACAAAAAATGTAATCAAAACTGTTTTCCTCAAAGGCAATAATTTCTCCATCGCCAATTTCAAATGTAACATTCGAGTAATCTGATGATTTCAGTTTTGCATTGGCTACTTGAATCATTCCTTCTGAAATATCAATACCTACAACAGAGCCATCCGAGCCAACTCTTGATGCAGCATAAAAGGCAACCATCCCTGTTCCTGTGGCGATATCTAATACTTTGGAGCCAACATTTATGTTTGCATAGTCGACTAGATTTCGAGCCAATCGATCATGCCATTCGCTTCTGTCGTAACTCTGGCTACGTGTTGAATAGAGATCGGCTATAGATTGTTTGTACTCTTTGGATTCATTCTTATTCATTATTTGAGTAAGAGATTATTTAAGCATGGATTTGTATTGATAGTCCGATTTTTGCCGGCCGCGCGAGTACGTCATATTACACTGTCAAAGTCTCTTGATGAAACATGGGCCGATTTTGCAATTTGCAAATTTGATCGTTTTAAATACTTCAAAATTTCAACTTCGCAGCCACACGAAATTGTAGCGGCTCTCCCGGATGTACCGTAATGCCCGAGGGTACGACCAGACCAGTAGTGGTCGCCTGATAATCCTGCGCGTATGCAATGTCAAAGTACTGCCGATTGAAAAGATTAAGAACATCCATTTGCACTGATAGCTCGTGTGTGACTTCGCGCTGAACGCGCAGGTTTGTAACTGCGGATGGCGGAGCCATCAGGCCACCATCTTGAGTAAGAGGGTATTCGCTGATATATCGGGTTTCTATGCCACCTGACCAAGCGCCCTGATGCATCGTAGCCTCAAATAAGCCAACTTTATTTACTGCATTAGGTATCAGAGCACCCGCTGCTCCGTTATCGTTCATCGTTGAATAACGTGCGTGTGTCCATGCCAGGTTCGCATCCAATGAGAGCCAACTTGACGCTATCAAGTGATTATCCCATTCCAATCCATAGCGTTTACTTGAACCATTGGGTGATGTGCTACCGATGCCGGAGTCAGCCGAGTAAACCAACTCTGAATCACTGTTAAGACTCCATAGGGCCATTGAACTTTGCAAACCAGAAATGGCTTCAGTACGAATACCTACTTCCTCTCCGAAGCTACCCACCAGTGCCGGTACGGGTGAGGCTGCAGCGCCAGTCGTGGAGTCAATTTTACCGATTACACCGCGTGCATCATTGCTATGGAAGCCTTTTCCAGCATTGAAGAAATATTCAGTCTTATTCCAAGGCCCAAAGATTAGCGACAGTTTGGGAGCCAGAATGTTACCTGAAGCATTACCGCTATTTTGCGGAATCGCTTGTGCGGTCATGTCCATGATAATCCCGTCTTCACGCAATCCGACAATGGACCGTAACCAGTCGTTCCAAGTGGTGTCGTTTTGTACGTAGACTCCGGCTGCCGTCTCGTTCACGAAGTCGTCGCTGACCGCAGCAACGGGAATACGAGTCTGCGTATTTAGCAGGCTCACCTGTATTGCATCATTACGCAGTTGGAGGCCCACTTCAGTAATTGAATCGTGACCTGAAACATTATTTACCCAACCTCTGGTTATTTGGCCGCCGACAATATTACGTTTTTCAACCTGCTCAAACTGATCCCCTGTTGCCGGACGCAATTCAAAGAAAGTAAAATTTGACCAAAGCTGCAATTCATAATGCTGGGTGAATACTGATGTTTTCAAGTAGCCATGTTCATCTTCACTATGCCATTCTCCCGACAGAATCGCGCGCTTAGAATCGCCGCCATCACTAGGATCGAGTGATGAGTACCGACCTAATTGTCCTGATTGTATTAACTGTAACGGTACTTGGTCTGTCGAGCGCCAGTTTGCATCATAGTAAACACCGTCAACTGACCAGCCAATAGAAGTAGTTCCATCGCTTAAACGTAATAGACCATTGAAATGATGTAATCCCTCCGGCTCCGTCCAGGGGCCGTTCTCACGCAATAAATCAACTGCTCCAAGTAGTGAAGGCGTTGTGCCGCCCCGATTGGCGGAATCGCCTGATTTAGAATTATTGCGCTGAGAAGTTATGGGTGATGAACCGGCAAATAGTACTCGCTGATAACCAAATGAACCTAGTGTGATGTCTGCCAAGTTAGTGTCAAGATTGTTGCGATACTGAAATTTTGCGGAACCAGCAGAAGCGAAATCGCCGTCACCCGCAAAATAAGGGCCTTTGCCGTAGTTGATGCGCTGCACCAATTCGGGTATCAGATAGTTAAGATCAGCATATCCTTGGCCATGCGCGTTTGTAGGCATATTAACCGGTACACCGTCAACGAACGTGGCAAAGTCAGTGCCGTGGTCAAGATTGTAGCCACGTAAAAAATACTGGTTGGCCTTTCCATCGCCGGAGTGCTGCGTGACCACCATGCCGGGAACCGTATCCAGCGCGTCACCTGGCCGTAGTAGTGGAAGATTTTGTAAATCCTCGCTGCGTACTACACCTTGAGAGGCGGCATTCGAACTACCAACAGCATTGTCGTACAGTCTTGTAGCTTCAATCAAGACATCTGGCAGTGTATTGGTTACTACAATTGAGTTATCTTCTTTTACTGTTGCAGGCTGTTCAGTTGCAGCCTGAGCGTTAAATGGATTGAGGAACAGGTGTGTGAGCAGAATAGCAACGGCAATTTTCCTCAAAATTACGCTGTATTTATCGTGTAATACGAATAATTTATTTATCTTACATATTGGCAAAATAATAGCCATAAATATTCAGCCCCTTTGTTGAAATTAAATCTTGGGGTGACTGTGAGTGTGGCGATGAACTGCGTCTTTTTCGACGGGAATCAAATTGATTTGCCCGTGGCGTACGCCTCGTTCAGCGGTGACGGCATCGCTCAATTTTTGTACAGCTTGAGTTGAGCCGCGTAGCATGAGAGATTCAAGGCAATTTTCGTGATCAAGATGAACATGCGTAGATACAACTACCAAATCGTGATGCTGATGTTGAATTACGGTGAGGCGTTCAGCCAAATCACGTTCGTGATGGTTGTAGACATACGATAGATTCGCCACACAATAGGGAGAACGATATTTGGTTTTATGTAGTGTACTCAATTGTCCGCGTAGCATATCCCGCACTGCCTCGGAACGGTTTTGGTAGCCGCGTTCACGAATCAACTTGTCAAATTCCGTGGCAAGACTTCCATCAAGCGAAATAGTGAATCTTTCCAAGTTAGCTCCAATCAATGTTTATATTTCAATATTAATTAAGATGAATGTTGAAATCTTCTTACAAGAATCGTGCCATTGAATTAATCAATTTAATTGGGTTCAATTAATTTTGAGGGTTGCCATAACGGATTGAATATATGAATGGCATTTATTTTGCCTGCGAAACTCAGCCTGTATTCAAATGGCAAGTGTCAGAATGAATGCTTCCAAAACGGAAAGAACGCTATCGATTTTAATCTGAGCTACATGTTAAATTGGTTAGAAAGCCGAGCAAGCAGTTTTACATCAGAAAGTGTCAAGAAGAACCAGTAGCTACACCAAAATTTTCATCAGCGGAGGTCGTGTTTAAATGTGCCGGGCAAACGTGCATTACTTCCCAGTGCTATGATTGACACAATATTTGTTGGAAACGCCTTTCTCAATGCAGTCCACGCCTGCTCA
>CAIWKC010000379.1 GCA_903913145.1 uncultured Gallionellaceae bacterium
ACATAAAGTTATACAATAGTAATCACCCAATGAGGAAATATTTGTACGGAGTTACGGCTTTTGTCCTTGCTTTCGCAATTCTTTCGGTTTCGGTTTTGAGATCTTGTTCAGCTACTGCTTATGGTTATAGCGCATTGATCCTTTCTAATAACAAACATTTTCAATAACCAATCGACAAATATATTTAGGAAAACTACACATGAGTTCAATGTCCAAAAATAATTTCTTCCTGATTGCTCTGGCGCTTGCAGCAATTTTACCGGTTTCGTCTTTTGCCGAGAATAAAGGCGTCGCCTATGTTTCCAACCAAGAGGGTGCCGTAACAGTGATTGATCTGGAAACAATGCAACCCAAGGGAACCCTTGATATCGCCGCCAAGGGCCCTCGAGGGATCGGCATCACTGCAGATGGAAAGTGGTTGGTGACTGCAAATAAGGACGACGGCAACATCTCTGTCGTCAACACGTCGACCGGAAAAGTGGATAAACAAATCTTAATCGGTAAAAATCCCGAGTTTGTGCGAGTGCAAGGCAACATGGCTTACGTAACCTTCGAGCCAAGCGTGCAAGCAGGCGCAAGCCCGCAGCCTGCTCCTCAAAAAAGCGAAAAGGGTGACGAGGATAAAGTGCCGGGTCACGTGGCAATTGTTGACCTGAGCGCCGGCAGGATCATTGTAGACATCGTGGGCAAACCGGAGACTGAGGGCGTTGAATTCACCAAAGATGGTCGCAATCTAATCGTCACCAACGAATCGGATAACTCCATCAGCGTGCATGAGGTGAGTTCCGGCAAACTGCTTAATACTATTTCACTGGCAAAGTACGGAGACCGTCCGCGTGGTATCAAGGCCTCTCCAGACGGAAGCATGTATGTAACCACGCTGGAACTTTCCAACAAGATGCTTGTGCTCAATTACAAATTTGAATTGATCAAGGAAGTTGCCACGGGCAAAACTCCCTATGGTGTATCGTTTGACAAAGCAGGCAAACGAGTTTTTGTAGCAGAGAATAAGGAAAAAGTGCTGCAAGTGTTTAGCACAAAAACGTGGGAAAAGATAAAGGACATACCAACCGGTGACCGTTGCTGGCATTTTACTTTTACACCGGACAACCAGCAGATTCTACTTGTCTGTGGCCGCTCCAATGAAATAGTAGTTATTGATGCCGATCGCTTAGAGGTGACCAAACGAATCACCAATAGTGGCCTTCCTTGGGGAATCGTGACTTACCCCAAATCCATGGGAAGTCTGGATCAACCATAAAGTCAGATTTTCAATTAGGCCGTCATTCCTGTACAGGAATGACGCTGTATATAATTTGTGTTGTAGCAAAGTTCAATTGTCGTTACTAAATGGAACAATTGCTCCTTTTTGAGACGGTAAAAGTGAACACCAAATTTTGTGAATCAATTTCATTCACGTTTCTGATTTATCAAAAATAAATCCAAGTACAAAAACCAAATTGGCTATTTGTGTTCATACCATATATCCCCTTTCAGCTTAATGGGTTACGTTCGCGTGTTTCAAACTTGTTTAGGATGAGTTGAAGTTCAACAACGAGTGGCATACATATTGCAAACATTTTCCGCGTGGGTCTAATAAATTATTGATCTGCAAGATTAAATTGCAAGTTGAACGGGGGAGGTTTTCTCATTTTAAAAATTCACTTGCAGTTTATTTACATAACTAGTTTTGCCCTGTTCACTTTATAAATAAATGAGGAGAAACAAATAATGCAAAAGAAAATTATCGTTCTGGCTATCGCCGGTGCAATCAGCAGCATTGCTGCAGGTTCCGCATTCGCTGCAGATGCGTCAGTTGCACCAAGCGTTAGCTTTTATGGGTTGCTGGACTATGGTTTCGTTAATCAAGGTGGCAATAGTGGCGCTGTAAATACCAGCCCTACAAGCTCATTCAATTCTGGCATCTCAGAAGGCAGTCGTATCGGTGTTAAGGGTGGCAAGGATTTAGCTAGTGGTTATAAATTTATTTATGAACTTGAATACGGTATTACCATTGACAACAACGGCCAAGGCAGCAACAGCCCCAATGTACCAACAATGACCACTGGGACAAACAACACAGTTTCTTCAAACACCAACCAATCAAGCCCGTTTTGGAATCGTCATAGCTACGTTGGTGTGACTGGTGAAGCTGGTACTTTCGTTGGCGGACGAGTTGAAGGTGCACGTTATTCTTTCCAAAATAAATACGATCCGTTTGCAGGTGGCACTGTTGGTAACTTCGGTTCACTGCTTGGTCATCAAGCACGCGCAGACAATGCCGTTGCTTACATTTCACCAACCGTTGCGGGTGGTTTTAGTGTGCTAGTAGCTTACACAAATAGACTTGGCGGTGATGAACTTGCAACAGAAAACGGTGATGCTCGTCTGTATGCAATTGCTCCCCAGTACAATAATGGTCCATTGAGTATTACGTATGACTTTGAGGATGCATTTGTGCACGGAACTGGTGACAACATCGCAATCAATGTCCTTGGCGCTTCTTATGACGCTAGCGTTGTCAAACTATTTGGCTACTGGGAATCAGTCAAAACCACTGGTGCTCTGCTGGCGCTCAATGCACCGAGCCTCAATGTGAATCAAACGGCTTATATGGTCGGTGCAACAGTGCCTGCTGGCTCGTCGGCAACTTTGAAAGTGTCGTATGGAACTGTCAAAGATGGTTTTACCAGCAACAACGATTGCTCGAAAGCAGCCATTGGAGCTGACTACAAGGCGGACAAGAACTTAACTCTTTATGCTGACTTTGCTTCAATCTCCAACCAAACGAATGCTTCTTGCACCATTACAACTTCTTCATCAAACTACAGTGGTTCAAAACCAGGTTTTGAAGGTGTAGATAGTACATTCTCTGGTAACGCGAATGGGCAAGGAACTACAGGCATTGACATCGGCGCCAAATTCACATTCTAATTCCAGCTTAAGCTAGTTTTAGTTGAGTTCAACGGGCATCTTAGGATGCCCGTTTTCTTATGCTGAAAATATTATTTCTTTTATTGTTGAACGCCTTCAGAGTAGTTTGAGTGTCAGTTGAAAAGGCGCGGCAAAAAAATAGCGCTGGGAACTCTACAACCAACAATTTGTAAGTGTAACGGTGCCCTTTTGGATTGCAATCGCCCGACAAGTCGGCCTCCCACACCAGCACACAACTTGTCGGGCAATTAGAGCATTGAGCAGTGTGCGTCAAATCGCAATCTTTTAAATGGTGATTTGACTTTCAAGATACCAACACTAATTTGGAACTACACTTTTGAAAAAGTCATCACTCATTTTGATCGAGGCCAAAAATAGCTAGACACTACTAGCCGAAAAGCGACGACCTGAACTCTTGCAATGAGGCTCTATAACAATGACCTTCGAAGTGAAACGAGTCAGTTTTTGGTATAGTAACCCACGCCTAGCAAAACATTGCCGACGCGCTGAATCAAGGTGTGTTTATGTTCAACTGCATTGGTAGCCGGGT
This sequence comes from uncultured Gallionellaceae bacterium, assembly GCA_903913145.1. Classification (GTDB taxonomy): domain Bacteria; phylum Pseudomonadota; class Gammaproteobacteria; order Burkholderiales; family Gallionellaceae; genus PALSA-1006. The sequence goes on from CAIWKC010000379.1 coordinate 3,485, forward strand.
TGCGCCAAACGTAGTCAACTTCTCCGGTGCCCTTTTGCTTTGCAATCTCGATCATTTCCTTAAAAAGGGGTTTGCCGGCGGCATCACTCAAATCTCTCACATCAACCCCTGTAAGATTGGGTGCTGCACCGGAAGCCCGATATTTGCCATCGTCCAGACCTACGGCGAATACATATTCGTCGCCGAGGACAAAACCGCCGGTGGGATCATTAAACGTTTTGAAGGCAGCTGCTTCGCCGGATTTCTCCATAAGCTCAACTGCTTTACCCAGCAACGCAGTTGCCTGTTCAATCGAACTGCGGGGAATGTAATAGCCTACGCAAACAAGATAATTTCCCACCTTGCGAAATAAAGTCGTTTTTAGTTCTTCGCGATTAGCGACGTGGTTGAGCCAGACATATTTTATGGTGCCAGAATCGCTGGCTCTTGCTTTGTCCAACATTTCGCGTATGAAGGGTTTTCCGGCTGCATCTTGCAAATTGGTCACGTTAAGGCCAATGAATGTTCTAGATGCCCCGCCACTGGCGTACATGATGCCATCCAAACCAACCATATACACATAGTACTCATCGTTAACAAAGGCACCCTTGCGATCACTAAAGACAGCTTCAGATTTTTCCGGGCCATTGATTTTCAAATAATCAACGGCTCGCTCAAGTAATTCATTCGCCTTTTTGGCTTCGCCCCGCTCAATGGCTCCCAATGGCGCAGAGGAATCCGCTGGCGATTTGTCTGCGGCGTAGGCAGAGAATATAGCTGCAGAGAAAAAAGCCAACAACAACACCCGATTCAATTTCATTCTTTTTCTCCAGTTTATCTTGATCTCAAGGAGTGACTAAATCCACGCCGTGGTTGGAAAATATCTTAGCCATTTCTCCAGATGCAATCAGTTCATTGGCTGCGTCTTGCAATGCCTTGACGAGTTCAGGATCACTCTTCTTCACAGACATGCCGATAACCCAGCCTTTGGGAGGCAAACGCTGAAACGGGACCTCGCTGATCTGAAAATTAGGGTCTTTTCTAATGACGGATTCGATCTCGGATTTGGTGGCAAGCACGCCATCGAGTTCACCCGCTTTTAATTTTTCAAGTGCCTGTGTAGCCGAATCGAAAATCTTAACTTTCTCGCGGAATTTTCCGTCCTCGGCACCCAGAAGTACAACAGCGGCAATGGACACTTTCTCTACGCCAATATTTTTTCCTTCCATCGAATCGAGGTTATCAAATATCGGCACTTTGCGAATATCGCGTACCAGACGAACGAGCTCGCGATGATAAGGTGCGAAAATTTCAACCTTGTCATTCTGCACTCTCAATATCTGGTCTACCGGTACATGCAGCATTACGTCGGCGGGGCCATATCCGAGGTAGTGTCCTTTCCAGACCATATTGCGCAAGTCATCTCCCAAGCTTTCACCGGCTTGAAAAGGGAGTAATTGAAGCTTCAATCCCAATTTATTTGCCAAGGCATTTGCCAGTTCGATATCTATCCCTTTTCCGTTGTCGGAAAACGGCGCAAATTCGCTATAAACCGCAACTTTCAACAGGCCGGTCTGCTTAATCTTCGCATACCCTTCATCAGCCTGTGCCGAGTAGGAAATGCATAAGCTCACCAGCACAAAAATGGCGGACGAAAATTTGAATAATAATTTATACATGTAGTTTTGCTCTATTCATTAAAAACTTCGGATTTCCATGGATATTAGAACTTTTCAGTGCCGGATAATTCTGATTAATTCAGTCTAATCTGTTCCACGTCTGGACTCAAGATAGCTCTTGATCGCCCACATTGCTTCCTGAGAAAAAAAACTTTCAAAGGGAGGCATGTAGATTGCGTCATTGCGTACTTTTCCGCGGCGAATTGAAGTCAGAAAATATTTATCAGTTTCCTTGTAGCAAGCCTGCTTTTTTACTTCACTCTTCAGATCAACGCAGTCACGATCCAACAAACGCAAATCCGGCGCAATGCCACCCGATTTCACTTGTAATCCATGGCAACGCGCGCAATTCTGTGCATAAGCAGACTCTCCCACTTTTATCGCGGCTTCCAATCCGCGATAAGGATTTTCTTCTCTCCATTCAGTTCCTACAACAGGTAGTTTTGAAGTGTCTACTGATTCAGGAATCTCATCGCCAAGAGCAGTCAAATACGGCGGAGCAAATGAGGCAGCCAAGAAACAAAATACGGTAATCGTTTTACTAATGTTTTTCATGAAATTTCCTCGATAGCATTTTGAAAGATTTTGAGGACTAATAATGCAATTGTCATGCCATGATAATTAAGCAACCCGATTCAATTTTGGTCGGTTAGATGCAAAATGCATGAGCGAGCTTGATCAGGCCTAGGTTAAAAAAAAGGCATTGAAGATGCACCTGCGCCTTCAATGCCTCTAGTTTTTAAAGAACTACTTTACTTGGAAAGTTTGAAAACCCAAACTGAACCACCTTGTTCAAGGAAGTTAACTTTCTTGGCAACATCTCCGCCCCACAATGGAACCGCACCGCCCCAACCGGAAACGACAGCAACATATTGGGTTTTGCCTTCGCTCCATGTGATTGGAGGAGCCACGATGCCGGAGCCAGTCTGAAACTTCCACTCTTCCTTACCTGTTTTTGCGTCAACAGCTTTCAGGTAACCTTCAGGTGTTCCGTAAAACACCAAGCCGCCGGCCGTTGTCAACACTCCACCCCAAAGTGGCGCGTTATTCTTGATTTCCCAAACGCGCTTGCCTGTCTTGGGATCAATAGCACGCAATGCACCGATGTAATCATCATTGAGCGGATGAATGGTAAAGCCTGCACCCAGAAATGCGCCGCCTTTTTTGTAGCTAATTGGCTCATTCCAGATATCCATGCCCCACTCGTTAGCGGGTACATAGAACAGCTTGGTTTGAGGGCTATAAGCCATTGGCATTTGATTCTTGCCGCCGAGGAAAGAGGGAGCCGCGAATACTGTCGTTCCCTTCTTGCCTTCTTCACCTTTGGTTGGATCGCCAGGACGCCCTGCATCAATATAATTCGGACGTCCGGTTTTCAGGTCGATGCTGGAAGCCCAAGTAATCTTGTTGACGAAAGGAAAGGCATTGACCAATTTACCGTTGTTGGCATCAATCACGTAGAAGAAACCGTTACGGTCAGCTTTTCCGCCCAGACGCTTGCCATCCTGATCGAACGTCACGAACTCGTTAACGCCATCATAATCCCAACCGTCGTGAGGTGTCGTCTGATAGCTCCACTTGATCTGTCCAGTGGTTACATCCAGCGCAACAGTGGAAGATGAGTACAAGTTGTCACCGGGACGTGTATGGCTATTCCAGGGAGCAGGATTGCCCGTTCCGAAATAAGCCAAGCCGGTAGATTTGTCGTAAGAACCACCTAGCCAAGTTGAACTGCCACCGGTTTTCCACAACTCGCCAGGCCAGGTTGCGTTGGTGGTTCCGGAAATGCCATTGTCAGATTCCTTGCCGTCAGCATCGTATTTCTTGCCCATATAGCCTTCAATCGTCGGACGAGTCCAGACCAATTGGCCCGTCATCGGGTTACGCGCTTCTACTCGACCCACGATACCAAATTCGCCACCTGAAACGCCGGTCAGCAATAATCCTTTGGCGATCAGAGGAGCGGCTGATATGGAATAGCCAGCTGCATAATCATCGACTTTTTCTTTCCATACTACTTTGCCGGTGTCTTGATCCAAGGCAACCAGTTGTGCATCAAGTGTTCCAAATATCACCAAGTTTCCGTACAACGCAGCACCGCGGTTAACAACGTCGCAGCAAGGCATGATGCCATCCGGTAAGCGATGTTCGTACTTCCATAATTTAGTGCCGGTCTTGACATCAATTGCAAAAATGCGAGAGTAAGAAGCCGTTACAAACATTTTGCCATTGTAAACCAGCGGTTGAGATTCTTGACCGCGTTGTTTCTCACCGCCGAACGACAGAGACCAAATCGGTGTGAGCTTGCTGACGGTTTTGGTATTGATTTGAGTTAATGGCGAAAAACGTTGTGCTTCCGTTCCGATTCCCCAGGACAAAACGTCGTTAGTGCTTGCGGCGTCATTGTCTATCATTGCATCAGTTACACCCGCTCCGTGAGCAGAAAACGAACTGCCCACAAAAATGCTCAGTAGCGCCCCCATCAAAATTTTATTCATATGTACCTCCCTTTTTTTGTTAATCAGACTTCAAACGTAATATTGCAGCAAACCTAGGTGGGACTATATGCAAACTACATGCCATCAATTGCCAATGTGATCATCCGTTCAATGGATCCCGTTACTGTTGGTTCCATATGGCGATAAACCGCGGGTTTGTCCTTTTCAGAAATGAAAAAACTGTACGGCAGGCGGGTGATGGGACTGATATTAAATTTAAGCCAATTAACCAAGTGGGGATCAAGAGCAAGAATTGAGGATTGGGCCCAACCCTGTGGGATATTACCAGCGGCCAAGCAAAAGCAGATATCGAGGTGTGCGTGTCCTACCGGTCAATAGACTATTGCAGACTATTGGGGATGTGTTCATACCTTGTTCTAATGTCACTATTGGTAAACCGATGAATCCATATATTTCAAGCGTATATTCATTGGATGTGAGTGGTTCTCTTTCTGCAACCAAATATTGCGCTGTTTCAGATTATCGTTTATTCAAAAATGTTATTGATTTAACTGGCGCGG
>CAIWKC010000380.1 GCA_903913145.1 uncultured Gallionellaceae bacterium
AAGCCTTTTGATTTCGTCAACTAGAAAAAAGGACTACATAATTTAGCTAAAGGCCTATATATATTCTTGGAATATCTGCCTGATAGGCAAAAATAATGCTTTGCTTCCTTTATCTCTGCGTTGTTTGAGCCTTAATCGCCAGCCACTTTCCCTCTTTCGGTTTAAGCAGATATTCTTCATCCGACTCAAGCCGATAGCTTTTCCCCGATTGAATGCCTTGCTCAATAACCGAAGACTTTACAGAGATTTGATCGCAATTTTTGTTGTCAGGCGGCGACTGCTCAGCATTAATTGTCAAACGACGCTGACTGTATTTCTCTAACCCTTTTGCGGCCGCGATCGTACTTTGAACCAATTCCTCACGATTGAATTCGACGGTGGTCGTTTTGCCGTCATTGTTTCGCACGATTGCCCGTACATGTATATCAGGAGAGAACTGCGCAAGAATAGCTTGTGCGTTGCGCTTTTCAACGGCACTATCGAATTGCTGCAACCACTTCTTGGCAACATCTGTGGGGTCACAGATATTCAAGGTTGAGTCATTCTTGATTTTCTGAGTAAGCTTTTGTGCACTGTCTGCATCCGCAGTTTTGGAAAATTGATCCAACTCGGCATCGAATTTACCCGGAATGTAAAAATCCGGAACTTTGTCGAGTAACACCGGCATCAGAATTGTCATTAAACCTTTAGCTTGAAATTGCGTTTTGCGTGCAAATCCAACTCGGCCCGTTTCTATCTCCAATGTTTGCCCCTCGTTACCGAGCAATGTTTTTCCGCGATTGACCTTGTCATAAGTTCCTGCCTTGAAGTGAGTTGAGCTCACTAGGTCATCGGGCAATACGTAAGGTTCGTGGTCAGTGCCGCGTATACCGATTGTGGCTGTAGGTGTGTAAATAACATGCGAATTGGGATTCAACTTACCGATCCAACCGGTGATTACGCGTAATGATCCGGTAATAAGTTGCAAAGCCATGCTGTCGGTATTCTTGCCTTGCGCAATGAAAACTTTGGCAATAAATTCTGTATTGGGTCGAATTGCGATATAACCGCCATCATCCGTTTTTATGACGGCTTCGCCAGAGGTTGAAGTGTAAATTTTTTCACCTACGTAGACTATAGAATCGAGTTTCAAATAGCGCGAGCCTGAAGTGGCTCTATCTAGCATTAGCACTCCTCCGGTAATACGCGATACCGTACCAAAACGCTGCGCGGGCACTTTATTCAACATGGCACTTGAATCAATTGCATTTGCAGCCAAGGATAAATGAGTGAGCAAACAAAGACAGCAGAACCAAAACATTAAATTAAGTGTTTTGGTTATTGAAATGTTTATATTAATTGACATTGTTATTCCCCATTTCACTTTGTCATCTCAGAATAATCTTTTAATTTTGCTTGGTACGATCTTCAATTTCTCAAATAGTGAACTTTAGATTTAATTCTGTAAATACCTGTAATTAGTTTTTGGTATCTTTAATTTCAGTGGACTCATTAGTTACTTCATTCAAATCCAGAATTGCAGCTCCATATGCGTCAGAACATTTCTTATCATTGGACTTGGATTGTTTACCATTACTTAATTTATTTTGACACTCTGCACTGGTAGCAATGGCTGAAGAAGCTGATATCTGCTGAATATTTCTTGCGGCAGCGATATTAGCGTCAACGATTGAGAATGGTCCGGCGGGTTTTGCACCAAGCCCGGTAAAATCTCTTCGGGCATCCGATACAATTGCCAAAAGATGGTCCGTGCCCTCGGGTCCCTGAGCAACGATCTGCCAATTCGCCGCTGGTAAATTCAATGAATCCCCGGATTCTATAAAATTTTCCTTGTCCAGGGCATTTGGGAAAATCAAATCGAAAGTTTTACCATCCGAACCAACCATGAGTAAATACACATAGCCGGCATGCGTAGAACTCAAGCTGAACTCGACCTTGTCTTTGCCGATTTGCAATTTATTCTTTATGGTCTGTAAACTCACAATCCGGCGATCATCGCGGCTATTGTAAATGTCCTTCAGCGTGCTGTAAGGAGCAACCTGAATTGAATTCGTTGTGCCAGTCAGCGGCTGATTTTCTTTCAACATTAAAACCGCATTTTCATTCCCTATGATAGAAATATGGTGAGGCTTAACAGCGTCGTCACCCTCGACCGCTTTGTTTATTTTTACTTGGGCACATTTGCGAATTTCATCGGCTGTCAGCGCGCCGCTTCCATCAAGGTCAGTAGCCGCTCCTGACATACACTTAACCCATTCTTGAGTTGCGAGCCCCCCTTTGTCAGGTTCGTCCAAAGACACCTCGTCATCACGTGCAGCGGCAATATATACATAGTTTAATGTGCCGGTTCCCAGTGACCTTGTTTTTTGCTGCAGCCCAGTTGTGATTATATTTGAAGGCTTTCCACAAGCATCAGACTGACCCTTGCTCCAATACTTCGGCGTGAATCTGGATGGTTTCTTGCCTGCAACTCCCCGAGTCGTCACGCCTCCAGAGTGGCAAGCGTCTAAAAATACAATCAGCCTGCGAGTCTTTGCTGATAGCTCAGTCAATCTCGATGAAAGCTCTGCATCAATATAGTTTTCGCCGTCAAAAGTGACCAATGATTCAGCACAGCGCTCTTCCGGATCTTTGACATAAGATCGCCCACCGTGACCTGAATAATAGATAAAAACTTCGTCGTTTGCGCCGACTTGTTTATTGAAAGTTTCAAATGCTTTGCGCATCCCAGCCAAAGTCAGATCAGCATCTCGGAATTGTAAAATATTCTCATCTTTAACACCGAGCGAATGGGCGATTTTTCTTGCGCTTTCGATATCGTACTTCACGCCTGTAAGAGGAGTAATGCCGTTCGGATATTCACCTATTGATAGCATCAGTGCATGTGTTGTTGCAAGACTCACGCCATTCCACATTAATACCCCGATTACTATTCCCTTTAACAATATTCGGAACATCTCATCTCCCCCTTTAAATAGATGTTTAAAGCAGCATTTTTAAAATGTGATCCTGGCAAAGTTGTATTAAAAAAACTTTTATTCTGAAAAAATGAATTGTTGAGAATATGCACTGGGTTTCAGATTGAGCTTTTAAGACCCTATTAGGAAAATATTAGCACGATAAAGCACTAAATTTGAGAATATTAGGTATGACTAGGAATTCTTTTTTAACATTCAAATCATAGAACGAAAGTTCTATTTTTATCCTACGGTAGCATGTAACACAGTAAAAAAATTTCCAGAGGTGACATGGCAATGCTAGTTTGAGATTTTCTTAATTTAATCTCTGTTCGAAATGTTATTCAGATTTATAAGGTCACTCGCCGTATCAACATCCGCAAGAATTCCACTATTATTTATCTGAATGAGTTGTAAATCAGTCTTGTCACGTTCCAGCAATTTTCGTGCTCCCTCATCACCTTTAAGAGCGAGTAATTCTTCAAGATAGACTGAAGCGAAACCCACCGGATGGCCGCGTTTGTCAGCACAAAATGGCGCCGCCAATCTTGCTCCTTGAAGTAGGGCGTTTTGCACACC
>CAIWKC010000381.1 GCA_903913145.1 uncultured Gallionellaceae bacterium
TCACGCAACATATACAACTCCGGCACCTTCCACTGATTCTATGCCCTCGGCACCAAGTGAAGCGCCTATTCCGGAGGTAAGCGCGCCTGGTACGCCTACGATCACTGTGCCCTCTATGCCATCTGGTGAAGTTTCAGTTCCAGGAGGAGATTCTCCTGCATCGCAAAGTGATGCATCTGCTTCAAAGGGAAATCCAGCGACACAAGAGTCAACGCCTGTTCCAGCAAGCACTACATTGCCAGGACAAAATTTCAGCAATTTCAATAGCTGGAATCCGAACTCTGTATATTCCTTGACCAATGATCCGAATAAGCTGTTACATGCGATGGACTCAACAGGCAACACTATGCAAAGTGATCCCATCACATCGCTGATCATGAACTTGGCAACAGGTTTGGCAACAAGCTCAACCCTGAATTTGGGGACGATCTCGAGTGCTGCAGGCGCAGTAAAGGATGACTCTTTCAGCAAATTGGACATCTGGGCTGCGGGTAATTTGCGTTTTGGAACGAACACCTACGCTGGCGTAGATACCAAGTTTGCGACCGATGGTGTGAGCGTTGGTGCTGACAAGCGCTTTACTAGAAAGCTGACGATGGGCATGGGATTGGGCTATGCCGTTGATAACAGCAGCATTGGCACGGATGGTACCTATAGCCATGCTACTGGAGTGAGTTTTTCCGGCTATGGCACCTATCAATGGGATGCCGGAACTTTCCTTGATGCACTACTTGGCTATGGAAAAGTGAACTTTGATACCAATCGTTATGTGCCCGCGATGGACGATTTTGCGCGTGTTGCGCGCAAGGGAGATCAGGTATTTGGTTCGCTGGCATTCGGTTATGATTACCGCGATGAAGCACTGGTGCTGTCACCTTATGGTCGTTATGACTTCTCCTATGACCGGTTAGATCCGGGTACTGAAATAGGTGCTGGGTCGTATGCACTCAGTTACGATAAACAAAAAGTCAAAACATCAAGCCTCGCAATCGGATTCCGCACTCAGTCGGCACATCAGACTGATTTTGGTTTGGTTCAACCGCATGCACGTATTGAATTTCAACATAGCATCGAAACTGTCGGAGATACTTCTGTGTCCTACGCTGATTTGCTCGGTACGCAATATGGAATCGCAGGCACTACGCAGAGTATGAATGCACTTGTTCTGGGGGTCGGCAGTGACTTTATATTTAGTAGCTCTTTGAAGTTAGCGCTCGATTATGAGCGGTTTAATTCACCCGGCACGCAAAATTATCAGGCAATTAACTTCAGGCTTAACAAAACGCTCGATGGCAAGAATGAGTTTGAAGCATTGATGGATGAAAGTTATACTGCAACCATCACTAAACCTTCCGGTTTGATGGTTTCAGCGGGCTTGGCGTACGATAGCAACGTTACCCGTGCAAGCGATTCACAAGATATCAGGAAAGACACGATTTACAGCGTTTCTGCGAGCAAAGCGATGTCGTTCACTGTGTCAAAGTTCACTCGCCTCAAATTAATCGGCTTTATCGATACAGAAGAGTTCCGGACCTATAAAGGATTGGGTCACATATCGGGTGGCGGTGAAGGTGAATTCATGTATCGAACTTCCGCTGACTTTGATGCGTCAACATTTGGCATTTTTGCCAGATTCACCGATGATGCGTACGAATCTACCTTACGGGATGGCACACGGTCTTCTGCTGGTTTAACCATGCGTAAACCACTGACGGATCGGATCAGTTTCTTTGCTGCTGTGGCGGGTAATGAGCGACGAGCCAATACTGAGGTATTTAATACAAAAGATGTTTCGGCCCGCACAAATTTTGATTATGAAATCAGTATGGGGCAAACTTTCTATTTAACAGGTGAGTATAGAAAGGGAGATATTGTTTCCACTGGACAAGGCACACTCAAGGCTTTGGATATGGCCGAAGTTACGACACCTGATGATGTATTTACTTCGCCGCAATTTCAGGACTATCGCATGAAGGGGAAAACGGACTTGTTGACGCTTGGATACAACCTTTCCCTTGGCACCAAGGACTCGCTAGATATTTCTTGGCGCGGAGTACGTTCCACTCCTGACTATACTCCAGCCTATTCAACGCCGGTTAGTTATACCGACAACCAATATTCCATCGCTTATCTGATGGTATTTTAGGAGTCATTGTGAACTACAGAACTTTCCAAAAGAGTATTGGCGCCACTTTCCAGATCGGTGTCGGCGCGATTGCTTTAATGCTATTGTTGGCATCTTGTAGGGGATCTGGCAATCCTGCTGATGTTGTTCCGGGAACACCGCCGGGAGCAACGATTCCTGTATCGGGGCCGGATAGTTTTTTGCTTTACCCCAATCAGCAAAGCGGGCCATCGATTGACTCTCAAACTTATGCGCAAACCTATTATTCGGCAATTGATCCAAATAACGCTAAAGACACGCTAGCCAAATGGAAGGCTGCAAATGGTTTTGGCAGTGGCACAGGGTATGAAACTCAAGCTGTTTTCGGAGATATGCGCGACTTGGGATATGGACGGTATGTGACGGCGCGTCAAAACACTGATGGCACCGTTGCTTTTTTTGTTGACAACTATTTGGTTTGGTCGGCAGCCGGTTACGGATATTCCAGCTTGAATCTTGATGCGGCTGTTGCGCGTGATCAGCGATGGTATATTGGAACAAATGCAATCGAATTTAGTCCAGGTCCAAATGGTGGCGCCCCATTTGCTAAATATTTCACATTTGAACCCGTTACGGGTGCCA
>CAIWKC010000382.1 GCA_903913145.1 uncultured Gallionellaceae bacterium
CCTGGTTTCGGCGGCAAAGCGGCGGCGGAGTTGAAGTCGTTTCTTGAATCGCGCTCAACTTTGACTGGGCGATAAATCAATCGGCTCAGATTTTTGCATCACTGCGAATATTATCCACACCCGGCGATCTGTTAACCAACTCAATCCCAAGGCTGTAATTGTCAGCCCGGCAATTAATACCATCGCCACGCTTCCAATTGCCGGTATTAATACCAGACTGGCGATTATGGCACCGGCAGCGCCCCCGAGGCAGTTTGCTCCATACAGCCATACACCACTTTTTTCTGTATCACCATACTGGCCTGCCAACAATGGCAACCACGCACCCAATGCCAATGTTACTGGCAGCGTAAATATTCCCAGTAACAATGCTTGAGCGAATATTGCGCCAAAAAATGTTTGGAACTGGTTGCGCTCTACCCAGGCTGATGCTGAGGGCAGAAGCCATACCCCGAGCAGGACACCTCCACCCACCGCCAATGGCAGGACATATGACACCCAACGTTTATGCATGCGGGGTAGCAATATACTACCGAGTGCTATGCCAAGAAGAAACACGGCAAGTATTACACCCAGCACGTACTCCGTTCGCAGCATTATCATCCCATAAATTCGAACCCAGCCTATTTCCAGCGCGATGCTACCCGCACCTATGCCAGCATATAAAATCATTGCTTTGATGGTCGGCTGTGTTGTATTTTCTGCTGGTATCCGCAACATGTTGCTTGGCTTTATGTATTTTGTTATGGCAAGTGCAACTACACCAATGATTAGTCCTAGAATTGCCACAATTCGCACTGAATTTGTCCATCCTATTTCGGACAAACTCCAAAGCGGATATAGCGCCCCTATTACCCCACCTATTGTGTTTATTCCATATAATTTTGCCAGCGATACCGGCGATTGATTGACGACTTTCAGCATCAGGGCAAATCCGGCTCCCATTGCGGCTGCCGGCATCATCAATAAACAAATAGTCTCTGTTCCTTGCAGCAAATACCATTGGGTAACTGACAAATTTGTTGAAATGTTTTCAGTCCATCCGTATACAGATTGGATTATGCTTGGGAGCAGTAGTGCGTAGATTGCAATTAATATTTCAAATACAGCAAACAGCATTAATGGCTTACTGCAGTGTTTGGCCCATTTTGCTCCACCTAAGCTTCCCAATCCCAATCCCAGCATAAACGCGGTCACAGTTAATACTACGCCGAAGATGCTCACTCCGAATTGCATCGATAGCATTCTTGCCCACAACACTTCGTAAGCGAGACTGGTCAAGCCTGAAAGACTATATAGAATTAGTACAATCCACCAAACTTTGATTGTATGGTTATTATTCGTATTGGACTGCTCCACTATAGTCATTTCTGTTTTGAATTGTTGTTACTGTGTTTTATGACCGTATCCGTGGGATACTTTGGAGCTTAGCGGTATGATCGGTTTGAATTCGATGCAGTTGCATCAGTGGTCAGTTTATAGGCTAAAGCATACTAGAATGGATAAAACCACACTAACCCAACAATGGCATGGATAATGGCCATCGTAACGCTAAGAGCGGCAAACACCATGTGCGCAACAAATACTTGCTTGCCGTAAAGACCCATTGCCAGTCCTAGCCCTCCGGTAATCAGAACCAGGGTCAGTAGCGTTACACCAAGTAAAAACATGATACGCTGTTTTGTTTTATCGGAAATTGCCTTGGCGTGTTCTGTTTCAAGATGCTGCTTATTGAATTCCTGCAATATCTGCGCACTTTCTCCCGACTTGGTTGCTTCTTCAGCAAATGCTGGCAGCACTGGAGAAATAGTTAGTGTAGCCGATATCAAAAGCAATGATATAGCTCGTGGTGCAGCGGTCAATATATTCATTAATTTATCTAGCATATTTCTTTAATTCTCTGTGTGTGTTTCGCTTTTTTCTGATGCTTCATTTTGGGCCTTTTTGATCGCCACTCGCCATGCCAACACAGCCATTAATATAAACGGGGCAAATACGCCCATCAATAAAAAAATAAAAATATACCACGGCGTTGATATTGTTACGTGCGCATAACGGTAGCTATCAACTGCAGCTTGTGCTGTTGATATTCCGGCTATGCCGAGCATCATTAAGGTTACCCTCACCCACTTGCTTTTCATGTTAACTCCGTTATACATTTTACTTTGGCAAGTCGGCAGCGCAGCGAAAACCAAAGAAATCCGATGCATAATTCGACCATGCATAGTCTCTGTGATAAGTGGCCGTTGAAAATGGATCACCTTTCCATGATCCCCCGCGCAGTACTTTATATTGCTTGTTTACTGGTACCAGTTCTGAAAGTTTTAATGCTTGATCCTGATCGGTTTGGACTTTTGCAATTTTTCCCTGGAATACTTCTTTAGTCGCATCCGTGCCCTCGTAAGGCAAGAAATCATCATCTACCCATTCATCTACATTGCCAGCCATGTCGTAAACACCGTATGGGCTTACCCCGTTAGTATATGTGTTAACGTTGCTGGCAGAACCCACGTTGTAGTAAGTATTCAAACGCGCTGGATCCATTTCATTTCCCCATGGCCAGCGTCTGCCATCAGTTCCACGTGCTGCCTTTTCCCACTCAGCCTCTTTTGGTAACCGTTTACCTGCCCATTTCGCGTAAGCTTTAGCATCAAACCAATTGACTAAGGTAACAGGATATAAAGCGGTTCCTTGCTGAATTTTGCCATCTTTCCAATCCGATGGCGGCCGATGACCGGTTGCCGCAATAAATCGAGCATATTGAGCGTTTGTTACTAGGTATTTATCTATTCTAAACGAATTTAAATTCACGATGTGCTGTGGCCGAGACGCCGCATCGGCATTTTTTAAGTCCGTCCCCATTTTAAATTTTCCTGCCGGTATTGCTATTGTTGTTTCCAATTCTTTCCACTGCTCTGATGTCAACAAAGCTTCTGCTTCTGCAACTTTATAGCTGGGTGCCTGATTTTTGCGGCTTTCATTATCTTCGTGCAGTGCGATGTCTTCACCTGCCGCACGTATATGTGTTGACTCTTCTTTTAGGTTATACGTTGCCAAGGCTCGCATTTCACCCATCCGGATTGAGCCCAAACCTACCACGTGCAGACTCCCTCCAATCATTACAAGTGCAATACATGTAATTATCGTAGCGGTTAGGTAGCGTTTCCTCCGCTGAATCTCTCCGGGTGTCAATGTTTTTTTCGTTGTTTCCAGCATAATTAATCTTTTTCCGGGACTAGTTTTTCGCCGTTAGCTGAAATTATTCCTTTCGATCGGCCGTAAACATTTTTGATTAATACCTCACCCAAAATACCCCCTATACCCGATGCTTCCATAGCTAGGATGACATAAAATCCCCACCAGCCTAGCGGGTTAAGATTTGTTCCGTGTGGAGTGCCCGTAATGTAGGCAATTTGAGCGTAACTCAGACATCTCACCAACAGTGGAGGAAGGTAACTTAACCACTTGGCTCCTCTTCCAAATATCCACGCAACCAGAAGCCCAACTAAAAAGGGAACAAAGAATAAATCTAATACCCAGGCAAAGCTGAATGTGGATAGCCCTAAAAATAGTTCGATTTTTACGCCGAGGAGTTTGTCTCCGGCAAAGTTCAATAGCATACCAGCCAATAAAGCCACGATCCCTGAAAGATATCTTTGTTTCATTTTGACTGGTCTACTCCTGTCAGTTTCTCTTGCTCGTCTTTTTTGGTTTGTTCAAGGTACCAGTCCTTAACTCTAAGACTTGCCAGATAGCTGGCCAATAATTTCCGATCTGATTCCGGCATTAATGCGAACGACGGCATTTGATATTTCTTTTTCAATCGAGAGGGTAATATTGCTTGAGGATTGGGTGATGAAAGATAATCGTATAACCAACTCTCAGTTCGCAATGACCCTATACCATCTAACATGGGCGCCGGCACCGATTGCATAACGTCTTTCAGTGACCATAATGAGTGGCAACTTCTGCAGGTATTTTCCCTGTAGAGATCGGTGGCTTTGCGTGCCACTTCTGAAGTTGCAGTGCTGTAAAACGGAATATCTGTTTCATGAGGCTCTGCAACATGTAGCAGATTTCTCCCCACTCCAAATATCACCAGCACTCCGATCGCTAGCAGTACAAATTTTTCTCCGCCCCTCATGCTCCCTGTTTATTCCTTTCAGCATCTTTAGCTTTAAAACGCTCGCGGCTTGCGTACTGAGCTTTTATTACTTCTCTGCTCTTGGCGTATTCTGCAGGATCCATTTTTTCACGGTCATCTTCTGTGAACAGTACATATTTGATATCTTCATCAAATTGTTCATTTTTAGCACCCCACCTTATCCAGTAGAGCACTGTTATAATTATTAATGCCCCGATTACCAGCCATAGATATATTGTCCAGCCATCAGGAAGTGATTCTAAATAATTGCCCATTTGTATTCTCCAAAACTTTGTTAGAACAAATAGCCACCTAACATCTGCATGGCACCAAGAATTACCGCAATCACCATACCCGTTATGATTGCCGTAAACATTAAACGTTCACCCAGTCTTAACTTACTTGATTGGTTTCTGCTTTTTAGAAATGCAATTACAATTCCGGCAAATACAATTATCCCAACTAGTAAAAAGACAAACACCCACTCGCTGAACTGCTGGCTACGCATCCCTTCGATGCTTAGATCAAGCTTTGGGGAAATTTCGGAGCTTAACTGTGAGATTTGAAGGCGTGAAAAAATTGAATCGGAAATGAAAATCTTCAACTCCTGTTTCTATTGGGATACCAACTCAGTAGATACCCCGGCATTTCGCCGGGGCTCTTTCTGTTTCCATCCAATCGGAGTTTATTCCAAAAAGGAATCTGTAAGCATTTATTACAAGTTACCAGTACATTCAGGAAAGTGCTGCCTATTTGTTGCTCACGTTTTTTGAGCCTTTACAAACCAGGCATTCAGTTTCCACAGTTTTATTAACCTTTAATGCGATCCATAAAAAGTCCGTAGACCATTGGTGCTATAAAAACGATAAGAATAATACCTCCGAGACAAGCTGGGCCGTAATCGATTTCAATCATTATATTTTTCTCCTCTATATATATTTGGTGGCAATCAGGTCGGCCAGAATTCAACCAACCCGATTTAACTCATTCATCTAGTGATTATGTCTTGGTTGCCATGTTGAAGGCGGCAACCGCTTGATCAAAATAATCACCATCAGGAAAAAGTAGATCACGTAAAAAATGTCAATGGTGTAACCCTTATCCCACCATGGTTGAATTCTTTCCGGAGTGACATCAGCTTTCTTGTTACCTTCAAAGTTTGCGTTGACAATCAGATCACCAACTACTGTATATTCTTCCAGATTTACACCTTTGGCGACCAATGCCTCAATCTGAGGCTTAATGATTCGCAAATCATTCATGCCAAGAGGATGACGTTCCAACTTAGCATCGTCGCCCTTACCAACATTCAGTTGAATAATTTTTGCCATAGCTGCAGTGTCATCCTGAATAGCCTGTACTTCAGGCAAATCCATCGACTTCACATAACCTGCATAAAGTGCTGCAGTAGGGCGTTGCCCCCACAACGGGAATGTAACGGCAAATGCTGTGAGAACTGTTAGCACAACCAACAATACTACAGGCACAGGCATACGGTTATTATCTTCAGTAATACCTCCGAGATCCTCTTTTTCCCAAAGCACCTTATCAGCTTCATTTGTTGAGGCATCGCACAGCGTTACCAACGGTCTATCAAAATTCCAAGACATAATTATATCCCCCTGTTACTTTAGACTTAACATGAAGTCAATCAAACTGCGAATTTCAGAGTCTTTTGCATAACTCGGAACATCAGGCGCTGATACACTTTTGCCTTCCCGATAGTCATCATAGTCAGATCTCCATTTTGCAAAATTGATTGGCGTACCATCGGCATCTTTTTCACCCCACAGATAGTCAAAGCGCGGCATAATTGAATGCGGCTGTACTAAACGCGGATTGAAAAAGTGCATCATCATCCATTCTTTGGAAGAATTGCGAGATCCGACGTGCATCAAGTCTGGCGCTTTGCGGTCAGAGCCAAATGCAGTTGGTGATTCGCCATTAAAGTCTCCAAGCATCGGAGGAGCACCGAACACTTGCCAGTCTTGAGTTTGCTCAGGCAACAATGTGTGGCACCACCAGCAACCTTCGCGCACAAACATTGTTTTACCCTTGCCAGAGTGTGAAACATCCTCGTCCTTTGCTACTTTGAGCACATCAGAAGTCGTCCAACCTTTCGATGTTGTCAGGTCTTCTATGAAGCTGTGGTCCTTACCTTCAAATTTGCCTTTGGAAATTGCGAAGACTGCTCCTGTATCTTTCTTCGCGTCTCCAATATGCCCTTGCTGCACACTTAGCTCCTCAATTCCTGCACCCAAAATACGCGGGTGTAAAATGCCAGCCGGGAAACTGGTTCCTGGCTGATACACGTAGACAGTCATCGCTTGTGCTAATGGCTGTCCTGTTTTCGGATCAGCTTTAAGTGCTACAACAAGTGGTTTATTTTTCCCTTGCATTAACGGGTCGTCCAGATTAAACCCGGTTTCATGTCCAATTGCTAATTGCTTTGCTAATGCCACATCAGTTGATGACACTGATGCAATGTTAATACTTGGCAATAACAGGGTAATGCACATCGAACCGCCAAATGCCAAGGCAAATATTCTCGATCCGATCTTATACTCTCTAAATCCAGCCATGGTTGATCTCCCTATAATTTTAACAGTCTGAGTTTAGCGTTCGTATGACAGCTCATGAGGCATACGACC
This sequence comes from uncultured Gallionellaceae bacterium, assembly GCA_903913145.1. GTDB lineage: Bacteria > Pseudomonadota > Gammaproteobacteria > Burkholderiales > Gallionellaceae > PALSA-1006. The sequence goes on from CAIWKC010000382.1 coordinate 6,796, forward strand.
GGCCGGCACAACAGTACCTACACGTGCAGTCATCCACATGTTGTACAGCCACAGAATGTTTCCTACAAAGACCAACGTACCACCAATCCAACGTGCAATCATATAAGGATGTTCTGCAATAACAACGTCGATATACGGAACCTCATATATCTTGCCGGCACCTTGAATCAAACCAGCGATCGTCATTGACACCCAGTAAATTGTAAAGCCGATCAATAGCATCCAAAAGTGCAAGTTAGCCAAAGTCAACGAGTACAGCTTGCGACGCATAATTGTCTGCAAACCCAAATAAACTGCTGCACCTTCCAGGAATGTTGAGAATCCCAGCAGAGCCAAGTGGGCATGTGCAACAATCCATCCTGTACCATGGATGTACCAGTTAATTGCACGAGTTTGCTGAAATCCACCTTGCATGTTTAGTGGAATGGCCATTAAGCAACCCGTAATTGTGAAGCGAATTTCGATGTTCTCAACGAACATGTACCATTTTCCACGCATGGTCAGCATGATATTGGAAACGAATGCAATTGCCGGTACCAAAATCAGCACACCCTCCACAGAAGCGAATGACTTCAACCACTCAGGCAACGGCGCAGACATCAAGTGGTGAGCTGCAGGAGTAGAGTAAAACACAACCACAGACCAGAAATGCAAGTGACCGATGCGGTGTGAATACAACGGATTGCCGGTAACCTTTGGAACTGTGTAATACGCAATCGCCGCAGCAACCGGGGTTATCCACAATCCCAATACATTGTGAGCAAACCACCATGTAAGATAAGCCTCAGTCAGACCTGTCAAATGGAAAAATTCAGGTGAGTTACCAACCAGGAACACAATGATCACCATAAATACAGCGGCAATAAAGAACCAGTTTGTTGTGTAAATGCCTTGTGTTTTGCGAGTCAATACCGTCATCCATACATTGGTAGCAAGCGGAATAAACACAAACACCGCCAAGTACAGATCAATAGGCCATGGAAAGTCCGAATATTCACGACCAGAAGTAATTCCCGCCCACAATACCGTTAAGCCTAGCGCCAATCCTACATTCCAGAACAAACAATTCCACAATCCAAGCTTTTCTGACCACAACTTGCTATTGCCCAAAGCAGGCGTGATGTACATCATGGCCATAGCAAACGCCATGGAAATCCAGCCGAAAATAACTGCCATCACATGCACTTGGCGCATATGACCAAAGGCAAAATATATGTTACCTGTTACAAAATCCGGGAACGCCAGCTTGGCTGCATTAAATGACCCCAAACCTGTGCCAATAACAAACCAGATTATTGATGAAAAACCGAAGAATACAGCCGCTGAACCCGCCGGTATATCCTCGTTTTTTGCTAGTAAATATTTAAACATGTTTCTCCCCCTCAAATCTTATGAAAATTTTAGTGATTATCTGCACTATTTTTATTTTCGTGCGGAACAAGAATGTACCACGACAGCAACATGCTCGAAAATGCCAACAGCACCCCTAGTGACCCTGCGATTAAAGCCATAGCGCCTCCCCCTTGATGTTAAATTCAAAAACCCTTATGCGGCGTATTTGCTACGCTGCATTTTTCATTTCTATCCGTTCGTGACGTCCTAGCCCCACTACCAGAATTACACAGAATGCAAGACCAAATACAATCATCGCAATATCAATAAAACCGGTAAATGTTGACGGATCATAAGCCGTCCATCCTGCCCCACCCCAATTGCCAAAGTTTCCGCGACCCATCAAACACATCAAGGTTGCACCAAAAACGCTCCCGTTTCCCATACCCGTCAGCATTCCGCTTATCAGAATAAGCCAAAAGGATCTATATGTTCTCTTTTCTGTACTCATGCCCCCCCCTTAAGTCATTAAATTTCAAGACATCATCTAAACTACTTTTATTCAACTCCCATAAATCCTACCTAATACAATGCTTTCCGGCGCAACAAACTTGTTGATGCTTACGTCAAAGTAAAATAATGGCGGCAGTTCCCACAAACGACCTAGGATTTTGCGAATCTTAAAGATCATCTCCTTACCTTGTCAAGGGAATTATCATATAGTTTTTATTGACAATCACTGTAAATCTAAAACAGCTTCCATCGAAATTACCTTAACGTTCCGAAATGGCCAAAAGTATTGCAATATTTGCATCTGCAAGCTGTTCGTTTTCACGAAAAATTTATAATTAAAATGTTCTAAATTTTCGTAGTTAGTCTTTTATAGTATTTCAGTCTTTCCTGTGCCGCTTAATCTACTCAGATCAGTTGCTTCCAAAATCGGCTATTGAATCTGCCTTTTTCATTATCACTTTTGTCAAAAGGCCAAATTACATAATTAATTCCAAAAGATACTGTTTTTATTGTTTAAATTGATTTTTCAAAACCAGCCTTGCAGAATCAAATTCTTTTTCTGAAGAAAACTGCCCTTTAAGAAAAACAAATTGCATCTGCCGCCCGCCCCCATCCAAGCCCGAAATCCCAAAAGACTTTCCTGCATAATCAGCATAATAACGAATATTTTTTATTAAATTTACCTGAGTTCCATTTTTTTGGCCCAGTCTGATTCTTTGATCTTCAATCGCAAATGACACTGGCGCTGATGGAAACAACATCAATCTTGTCTTGAAAATACGATTTACCCCGGCTATTAAAAAAAAGCAAGTCAGGAAATAAAACAAATATCCCATGTTTTGATTATCGCTAAACCAAAAACTGGTCGCGATTGATGCGAGTGCTATTACTGTTGGCACATACAGCAAAACATCCCAAACCATTCCTTTTCTATCGGCAATCAAATTATATTGATTATTTTCTGACATTCTCGTTCTCTCGCAATTAATATCTACCCTTGCAAGACCACCCTTTTGATGGCCGCATCCAATTCACTAATTAACATTCGTCCAGCTGCCTCAAATCTGACAATGCCATTTTTATCTATGACAAACGTCCACGGGTCACCCATTACCTTGTAGGCCTTATACGCCTGAGGATTCGCGTACTGGTCAATGTGAATTACAATTAAGTCATCCTGATATTTATCAGTAATCGCCTTAAGCATTTGTAGCTGCTCATCACAATTTGTGCAATGCCCAGGAGTGGCGAATTCCAAAACAATAGGTCTCCCGGTCAGCAAGGCCTTATCTACCGAATACTGGTACATACGCGCATCGGGTTGTCGGTAAGTTGTAACTTTACTAAAGTTGCCCCCTGCATCCGCAAGTGTTTTTGTAGGTAGACTGGGCGCGCGCAGTCCTTCTGTAAAGCCAGCTGAAATTTGCTGTTCACAGCCGCTTAGAATGCCTAATACTAACAGTGAAAACATCGACCATTTGATCATTCGTATCACCACCAAATTGATTCACTATTCAATTGTCTTATCAATTTATTTCCAACTTCCCTTTTCAAACAACGTCCGATGGGTACCAATCACTATTAGGCAGCTTGACCAACCTTTACTATTGCTTGTTCCATCCAGAACAAGTTCGAAAAATGTTATATCCCCAAATTATGTTAGCTACTAAAACCAAAGTTCCAAAAATTCCGGAAAGCGCCATAAAGTGTGAGGCCGTGTGGTCGCCACTATCTTCAACATAAATTCCTGCTATGCCGGCCGCTGTGAAGAAAACCACGACGCCCAGCAAGCCAAGATTGTGAGTCCAAAAATGTACTTTAACCAAACGCAGACTATATATAGGCCGGCGAACCAATCGAGGCACTAGGTAATAAACAGCCCCAAAAATTGCCATTTCTACCCACCCCAATAAATTGATGTGCGTGTGCGCCAAAACTATCCGGTGCCCGTGGGCGCCGTAGTTGTCAACTATTGCTCTGAATGCGGGAACCCCCCCCATAAGCGCGCCCCAACTGAAACCAATAATGCTGTAAATAATACAGGCGTAAATAAACCACAATGTGTACTTCGTATACTCTTTATCTTGAACCCAAGGTTCATTTTGCTCCTGAATCATGCCCCACCTCATTAGATTTAGTTTTCATCCAACCACGTATATCCTTGAACTGCGTTCTCCATCCATCCGGGGCCCACATATCCAGCATTGCATCGATAAAGCCTGACTCTCCCTGCGGAGGCTCGAATGCCGAGGACGATCCCGATTCAGCCTTTAACTCAGACAAAAATACGGCCACTAGATGCAGATCTGCATCGGGAAGTTCCATCACATATGCCGCGTCTTTTGGCTTTGAACCATGATCTAGCGTTTTTGCACCATATGTAATTTCCGGATTTTTCAAGAAACGATAGAAGTAGTTCACATCATGCTTAGAACCCAGTCCGTCCAAACTCACGCCCATGCTAGTTCCGCTTCCAACAGCTCTATGGCAGGTATAGCAGCCGCCGTGCTGATAAATTTCATACCCTTTTTTGCCGTCTTCGGAAAATACAAAGTGCGTCAGTATTGGGAACATCGGTTTATCAGATTGATGCCTGATTGTTTCAAGCACGGTAAAATTTACCACCGTAATGATTACCAAAAACCCTACCACCCCAAAGAGGATCTTTTCTCCTTTTTTCATTTATCACCAGTTCCGCCCCAGTACACCCTCCGAATATTTCCCCCGAGAGGTATTTGAGACTTAAAAAAATAAAAAGTACTGATCTGCGCAGATCAGTACCCCTTATATACCCAGCGCAAACCTTGCGCCGGGTAACTAATTTACAATTTTAAGATCAATCCTAGTGGTGCTTCTTGATATTCTCAAGAACCGTCTGATTGCCAATATCCATGCCATCCCCTGGAGTACTATCAGGAGCCTGGGACAAGAACGTAGCTACATTAATGACATCATCATCTGTCAAGTTTTTGGCAACAGCCCGCATTTGACCCATAGGATCGTTTGTACGAGAACCAGTATCAGCCTTGTTAGTTTTAGCACCTTCGCGCCAATTATTCAACTGATCAACTAGATAATTGAACTTTTGTTGACCAATCTTTGGATAAACAGGATCAGCGCCACGTCCATTAAAGCCATGGCATGAAATACATGCAGACATTCTTCCGTTATCGCCATAACGAACAACGATCAGCCCCTTGTAAGACTCACCAACCTTGGTTCCGTCTGCCTTTAGTGCCGCAAGATCTGATGGCTCAGTTGCTTTTGGCAACGAATTGACATAAGCCGAAACATCGCGTCTTTCTTGTTCAGTCAGCGACTTCGCGAAACCATTCATCACCGCCCCCACACCGGCACCAATTCGTTTATCTTCTGCAAAATTGGTTAATTGTTTTACAATGTACGCATAACCAATATTTGCCAAACGCGGTGTTCTCATGGCATCAATACCCAAGGCTTTTTCGCCATGGCATGACTGACATGGCGCCGTACCTGCATCCGGCTTACCATTTTCAAAAATATTCTGACCGTTCTTTACATTTACTGTTACCGCGTCTCCGGCAAAACTAGCTCCGGAAAAAGTCATCATAACGACCGTGCCCAAACACGCCATCGCTAAATTGGATAATCTACGCATGTGCCCCCCCACTCTAAAATTTTAATATTCTGCAACTAAATGCAGATCAGTTCTTTTTATGCTTTTGTTTCCTTGAAAAATCAAGAATGTTTTTTCATTAGCACAAAAGCCAAGCCAAACAAAAACACGAAAATACCTACATACATAAGTACAACTTCGCTGGTTGTTACATCTGGTTCTAGCATTTAGATCTCCTTGGCAAAAACAATTAATTTATAAAATTAATACTCCCCCTGCACCCCCCTTCAAGGATAATTTCATATTAGCATCAAGAAATCCATGAGGCAAGAAGGTTATTCTATATAAGTCCACCGTTTTTCAAAATTCTTATTCCGTTTTTTTGATTCTGCCAAATAGTTTATGCAATTTCCCTATATTTAGGAAGAGCAAGTAATTGTCACCTCTAACGCCATGAATTAACAAACATCCGTGATGCAAGACAAAGCGCTGCAAAACTGAAAGTACGGTACATTCTTAACTTCTATGCAGCAACCAAGACCAATTTGAACAAAAAAAAAGGGTATACTTAAATACCCTTTTGAGCTGAAGTTAGGGGAAACTTCAGGGAGGAAATCATTTTGAAAACCATCTCGTTTTGTTACTGCAAAGTTATAGCCACGCTCAAGATAGTTAATTCAAAACCTTAAATTTGTTACCTTGCTACTTTATTACGCAGCCAATTGAGCCATCTCAACTTTATCTTGCAATTCAAGTTGATAATTCGATTGAGACTTCGATTTTGGCTCCAATTTATTGAAGACAGTAACCGGATCAGCATGTTCAATAACTTTGAGCTGGTGTAAACGCGCGAAACTCATGACCTGCTCCCAAACTTCTGCATGGAATGTCTTTAGGGCGGCATCAATGAACACCGCTGAGTTTCCGTTATATTTAATAGGACGCAACTCTTCTGAATATTGAACTATTCCGCTAGATTGCACAAAGCAACCCAGTTCACAAATGCGTCCAGCCCAGTCGGATGGACGAAAAGGCTTGTCGTTATTGGTTCCGGCAATAATCCAATTGGTTACAGGTATTTTCATAATAAAATCCTCTTTAAATTAATTGACCTTGCATTCGAATAACAACTCAGGACACATTTCGACGCTTAGAATAACAATCTTTCACTAACATGTTAGCAAGTATATTCGCTAATATATTAGCAAGTCAAATGTTTTTTTGACTTTTTTAACAAGCCAATTTACAAATATAATAATTAAATTTAATTAAGGAGTTGCAATTGAAAAAACTTATTCACTACCCAAATCTACCGCATCGTTTTCTTAAAGCCAGAGCAAGTTTGATGGAACATTTTCGTCCCATCATGAATCATTTCGGTTTGACAGATCAGCAATGGAGAATATTAAGGGCATTGGACGAGCATGGACAGTTGGAACCACGGGAAATCTGTGAAATCTGTCAATTTTCAAGTCCCAGCGTAGCGGGCATACTTGCACGCATGGAAGAAGAAGATTTGATTAAGCGTTCACGAATTTTGGGAGACCAGCGACGAGTATTAGTTCATTTATCCAAAAGGGGAACAATCATACTGAGTCAAATTGCACCTTTAATTGATTTGCAGTATTTGTATTTTGAACAAGCTTGCGGTAAAAATATTTTTGCCGAATTGTTTAGAGTATTAGAAGAATTTACTGAACTGTCAAAAAACCCCGTGAAGCATGTTGATTTGCCCAAATAATACTTGAAACCGATCGAATATCATTTAATGAGTGAAAATCGGTGAAGCCAGCCGGTAAGCCGGGTTCTGTCGTGGACAGTCATTCCTCTAGGCGTTTCGTTACCTGACGCTCAAGCAACCTACCCGCAAGCGACGCGAGCAACGTCATAGCCTGCTTATTTGGTCTTGCTCCGAATGGA
>CAIWKC010000383.1 GCA_903913145.1 uncultured Gallionellaceae bacterium
TAAAAAAACATGAGGATGCAAAAAAATACTGCAGTGAACACATTGAGAATCGCATCAGCAATATCCACAGAAAGAATCTGTGCAACCCTTTCGTTAATACCAACTCGAGAGCTTATTTCACCGGGTGACCGCTGTGTAAAGAACACGACTGGCAAGCGCAAAATATGCCAATAAAATTTACCAGAACTTGCCAAAGCGATCTTTGTTTTTAATCTAAGCAAATAATGTTTTTTCAGCCAGGTCAGAATGCCGCGAAATAGCGCTGTAATGGCCATGCCAAGTAAAATCGGACCCAGCCAGCTTTTCATGCCACCAACCAGATAATCGTCAATAAAAATACTGGTGAAAATGGGAATGACCATGCTCGGAATAACTAACGCTAACCCTGCAATGACTAAAAAAGTGATTTCCCTATTCGAATTTACAAAGCGTTTTTGGAGCGATTTAATAAGGCTTGGCGCATCACCATCCGGCATAAAATCCTGAGTCGGCGCAAAAGTCAGCACCACTCCGGTGAATGATTTATCGAACTCGTCTGTTGAAACTATCCGGTGACCCGAAGCGGGGTCGTTGAGATAGACATGGTTGGAACTAAACCCTTCGACAACTACAAAGTGGTTAAAATTCCAGAACACGATGATGGGTAAAGTGCCTGATCGCAGATCAGCAGGTTCCTTTTTAAAACCCGATGCTGCCAAGCCGTAGCTTCGTGCGGCTTTTACAATATTGCTGGCCTTGCTCCCATCTCTTGATACACCACAGACCAAGCGTAGTTCTTCTAGCGGAACAAATTTGCCGTAGTAGCCCAGGATAATTGAAAGCGCAGCAGCACCACATTCGACGGCTTCCATTTGCAACACAGTAGGCGTCTTAACTCTGGATACATCGGCAGATTTCTTTTTGAAAATATTACCCATCACTCAACGCCAATATTTTTCTTCAGGAATGGAATGACCAGATTGATCGGGCGTTGGCGCATTACGATCACTTCTGTGCTGCATAGCGTACCACTTGCGATTTTGATCTGCGGCCCTGCGGAAGATGACCATTTGAAACCACTCAGCGTACGATCAGGGAGTAACTTTGTACGAATTTCAATCGGAAGTGAATCGCCTGCAAGTTCTTTCACGAGTTGCTGGTTCTCAAGTACTTTCATCATTCCTTCCGGCGAGGCAGGGTAATCGGCCACAGAGGTAACTTGCCCGAGCATGAAACCGAACTCTTCTCTTTTGACGGTTGACGGTACGATATGTGCCTCCATTCCGTTGTGAACTTTTTTACCATCTGTTGCCGCAAGATATACGACGGCTTCTATGCCCAGGCTGCTTTTTTCTATGGGCTCAATGGTGACCACTGCACCTCCGGGTGAAACAAGCATTCCTACGCCTGCTTTTATTTCAACAACTTTGCCCTCAAAAGAAGAATCTATCCGTGTCGAAAGTTGAATGTCATGTGTAAGTGTATCGATGCTTCTTTGAGTTTCATTAATCTGAAACTCAATAGCTGTCTCTTCATTTTGCGTCGCCTTTTCA
>CAIWKC010000384.1 GCA_903913145.1 uncultured Gallionellaceae bacterium
ACTTACTTTGTTACTTTCTGTGCCTGCCGTTTTTCTCGCGGCAAGTTATCCTTTTACCAAACGCTTCTTTGCAATACCGCAAGCTTATCTCGGAATCGCATTCGGATTTGGTATTCCGATGGCATTTGCTGCAGTCCTCAATGGAATTCCACCTGTGGCTTGGGTGCTTCTCCTTGCCAACATATTCTGGGCTATCGCTTACGACACTGAATATGCCATGGTGGATCGTAATGACGATATCCATTTGGGCATACATTCTTCAGCATTGTTTTTTGGCCAATTTGATGTCATGGCAGTGATGATTTGCTATGGTGTAACCCTGACATTACTGGCTGTGGCAGGACTTATGTTTGACGCAGGGCTGCCCTATTTTGTTGGATTGATGGTTGCAGTGGGTATTGCATTGCATCACTACAATCTCATCAAAGACCGAAATCGTGAAAAATGTTTCGCGGCTTTTTTGCACAACAATTGGCTAGGTGCCTCCGTCTTTGCAGGTTTGGTATTAGATTACATCGCACGATAGCGGTGAAGTCGGAGGGTTTATGACACTTAACGAATTACGCTTTGTTATCGCAGTCGCTCAGGAGCTTAATTTTCGCCGCGCGGCAGAAAAATCTTTTATCAGCCAACCCGCATTGTCATTAGCCATTCAAAAACTTGAAATTGAACTTGGCTTAAAAATATTTGAACGCGGAAAATCTGAAATTACTATCACTCCCATTGGAGGCGCCATAGTTGAGCAAGCGATGCGCGTGATCGAGGAAGCTGAGCGCATTCACGAAATTGCCACTCAGGGCCAAAACCAGCTTGCGACACCTTTACGCATCGGCATCATTCATAGTGTGGGTCCTTATCTGCTTCCGCACCTTATTCCCGAGTTGAAAAAGCTCGCCCCGGATATGCCTTTGGATGTAGAAGAGAACATCACCGCGAATCTTGAAGCTTTGCTTGAAAATGGCAAACTCGACGTAATTATCGTCGCGCTGCCATTTGGTGATGCCGGCATCAACACTCATCCTTTATATGATGAACCCTTTGAAGTGGTTGTAAACATTGAACACCGTTGGGCAACTCGCAACAGTATCAAACCTCTGGAATTGGCAGAGGAAAAAGTGTTACTTCTGGATTCAGGGCATTGCTTCAGTAATCAAGTGGCCGAAGCATGCCCAAAAGTTATTCGCAAGGGAAATGACGCACAACATGGTACATCATTGGAAACGATTCGCAATATGGTTGCTTCCGGCTTGGGTATCACCGTCTTGCCAGCTTCGGCGAACAATGCGCGGTATCGCAGCCGTTTGCTTAAAATCATTCCGTTCACAAAACCCGTACCTTCACGACGTATAGCTTTGGCTTGGCGCAAAAGTTTCGCCCGGTCGCGTGCTATTGACGCTTTGATTAAAGCTGTTGCGCAAACCAAAATTTCCGGGGTTAAACATTTGCGCTAAAGTGGTTATAAGTTTTCCTGGATTATTTCACAATTACAGCATTATTCCTTCCAATATTTTCACTATGCACTTGAAATATCTGACCTGTGCCCCTATTATTAGCAGTCGCTGGCGTTGAGTGCTAATTATTGTATTGCAGTGGGCTTGTTTTGAGCCGATTGTTGAATTGCAGGTTAGGCCGAAAGCAGCGCTACTTTTTAGTTAACTGTTTGTTTAGGAGAAAAGCATGAAGATTCGTCCCTTAAGTGATCGCGTCATCGTTGAGCGTTTGGAAGAAGAACGCAAGACCGCGTCCGGTATCGTGATTCCTGATGCGGCAACCGAAAAGCCAGATCAAGGCAAAATTCTCGCTGTGGGCAATGGCAAAGTAGGTGAAGACGGCAAGTTGCGTCCCATGAACGTCAAGGTTGGCGACAAGGTTTTGTTCGGCAAATATTCCGGTCAAGCTTTCAAGATGGATGGCAAAGAACTGCTGACTATGCGTGAAGATGACATCATCGGCGTTGTAGAAGCCTAACCCAATCCAATTCGTCGGTGATACTGCGTTGGCTCCTCATTCGTTCCTTGCCGTGCTTGATGCACGGCTGCGTCACGAATTTAGTAGCCACCTTGTTTCACCTTAGCTTTGAGTTGGGTATCTGAATAACTGTTTCTAGGAGATATAACATGGCAGCAAAAGACGTAAAGTTCCACGACGCAGCTCGTGCGAAAATGGTTATCGGCGTGAATATTCTGGCCGATGCGGTCAAAGTAACACTTGGTCCTAAAGGCCGTAACGTTGTGTTGGATCGCTCTTATGGCGCACCAACCATCACTAAAGACGGCGTTTCTGTTGCCAAAGAAATCGAACTGAAAGACAAGTTCGAGAACATGGGCGCGCAAATGGTTAAGGAAGTTGCTTCCAAGACATCGGATGTTGCAGGTGACGGTACAACTACTGCAACCGTTCTCGCTCAATCTATTGTGCAAGAAGGCATGAAGTTCGTTGCTGCCGGTATGAACCCGATGGATTTGAAGCGCGGCATCGACAAGGCTGTTATCACTGCCGTTGCTGAACTTGCAAAGCTTTCCAAGCCATGTACTACAAGCAAGGAAATCGCCCAAGTAGGCAGCATCTCTGCAAACTCAGACACCGTAATCGGCGAAAAAATCGCTGAAGCGATGGGCAAAGTGGGTAAAGAAGGCGTCATCACGATTGAAGATGGTACTGGTCTGGAAGATGAGTTGGACATCGTAGAAGGTATGCAGTTTGATCGCGGTTACCTGTCACCTTACTTCATCAACAATCAAGATCGTCAAATTGCGGCGATGGAAAATCCATTCATTCTGTTGCATGACAAGAAAGTTTCCAACATTCGTGACTTGCTACCGGTACTGGAACAAGTTGCAAAGGCCGGTCGTCCATTGCTGATTATCGCTGAAGATGTAGATGGCGAAGCACTGGCAACACTCGTCGTGAACAACATCCGTGGCATTCTGAAGACCGTAGCTGTTAAGGCTCCAGGTTTCGGCGACCGTCGCAAGGCCATGTTGGAAGACATCGCTATTCTGACTGGCGGAACGGTGATAGCTGAAGAAGTTGGTCTGTCATTGGAAAAGACA
>CAIWKC010000385.1 GCA_903913145.1 uncultured Gallionellaceae bacterium
ATATCGTCTAGCTCAAAATCTGCAGCCTTGAGTATACGTGCCTTCTCTGCGATTTCCTTAAAAGAATAAGGCTCAGTTAAACTCTTATTAAATTGTCATCGATAGAATTGGTTTTTCATCTTTGGCCCAATCAGTGAAGCAACTTGGCCATGATAAAAATTTTAAAACTAACCAACACAGGTTTTTTTAGCGTGGGAAATTAGGACAAATGTACTGGTAAATTTGTATCTATATGTGATGCCAATAATAGATTGATAAAGTAGCATCTTCCTCCATCATCAGTTAAATGTGTTTGCATGTTTAACTCCACTTATAGCGCGCACTTCTGTAAAAAAACTTTGTGCGTTCTTTGAGTGCAGATACACGCTATCAAGAAAACTTATACATGATTTGAACGTAGTTGAATCTATAATTCAGTGGAGGCAATATTGAGTCCGAGTATTCTAGTGATTGAAGATGATCCGGTTATTCAGGAACTATTGGCTTTTAATTTAAAGCAGTCCGGATATCGACTTGTGCAAGCGCTGGATGCTGCAAGCGCCATGAAACACATCAACTGCGCACTCCCAGACTTAATTCTTTTAGACTGGATGCTGCCGGTCAGTAGTGGCATAGAGTTGTTGCGTCGTCTAAGAGCCAATAAACGCACATGCGATATTCCTATAATTATGCTCACTGCTAGAATAGCCGAGCGCGACAGGGAATTCGGATTGGATTCTGGTGCAGATGATTACATCACCAAACCCTTTTCACCTCGAGAGCTCATTGCGCGCATACGTGCAAAACTGCGCCACCTAATGCCTCAAGCAAGGAACCTTACTATTCGTGCGGGGGGAATCGAACTTATTTCATCAAGTCAGAGAGCAACCGCCAATGGCTTGGAGGTAGATTTGAGCCCTATTGAATTTCGAATATTGCGCTTAATGATGTCAAATTTAGACCGAGTATATAGTCGCTCAGAATTTCTTGATGAAATTTGGGGCGATCATGTGCAAGTCGAAGAACGAACTGTGGATGTACATATCAGGCGTTTGCGACAAGCACTTGAACCTTCGGGTCTTGAGTATCTTGTGCAGTCTGTGAGAGGAATCGGTTACCGTTTTAGCGTAAAGTAGCGACCACGCCGCTCACAACAGAATTTACAAGTCAGCAGTTTTATTGTGAAAAAAATGTGATTATCTATAAATGATGCGTAGCTTTATTTCATTATAAACAACAAGATAATAATTTTTTGGTGCCGGGAGGGGGAATCGAACCCCCACGTTATTCCTAACACTGGATTTTGAGTCCAGCGCGTCTACCAATTCCGCCATCCCGGCTTGCGAAGGCGCGAATTATCCATGAAACGACCTGCTTCATCAACTACAATGCGCGTCTTTTTGTATTAGGTCACTTTTTTTTCCATGCGCACTGATGATTTTGAATTCCATTTACCCGAGCGTTTGATTGCCCAGCATCCACCTGCCCAACGTGGTGCGAGTCGTTTATTGGAGGTGAGTGCAGACGGTCTGAAAGATAGCCAATTCGCTGATCTTGAAGGGTTGGTACGCGAACATGATGTACTGATTGTGAATGACACGCGTGTCTTGAAAGCGCGCTTGTTCGGCGAAAAAGAAAGTGGCGGGAAAGTAGAAGTGATGGTCGAGCGTGTGCTCAATGATCATGAAGTGCTGGCTCAAGTGCGGGCAAGCAAAACCCCTAAACCGGATAGCCAAATAATAATTGATGGAAAAGTACTAATACGCGTATTGGGTCGATCAGCGGAGTTTTTCCATTTGAGGTTTGAAGATCAGGAAGGCGTGACTGTTTTGCTTGAACGGCACGGGCATATACCTTTGCCGCCCTATATTACACACGAGGCGGATTCAGAGGATGAAACTCGCTACCAAACTGTGTTTGCCAGAGAGCCGGGTGCGGTAGCTGCACCCACAGCGGGGTTGCACTTCGAGGTTGAGATGTTGCAAGCCTTGCAAAACAAGGGTGCAAAAATCGCCTGCGTTACTTTGCATGTGGGCGCTGGTACATTTCAACCCGTCAGGACGGAAAACATTCACGACCATCAGATGCATAGTGAACGCTACACCATACCTCAAGCGACAGTTGATGCAATTCACGAAGCCAGGATGCGCGGCGGTCGGGTCATTGCGGTGGGGACAACCAGCCTGCGTGCTTTGGAAAGTGCTACGGTGGATGGACAGATCGTTGCCGGTTCGGGTGAAACCAGCATTTTCATCACCCCGGGCTATTCATTCAAAGTGGTAGACGCATTGCTCACAAATTTTCACCTGCCGCGATCTACCCTTTTGATGTTGGTGTGTGCTTTTGGCGGCATGGATAAATTGCTGGCCGCATATCGCCATGCTGTTGAACAGGGATATATGTTCTTCAGCTATGGCGATGCGATGTTGATCGAAAGAGAAAAATGAAATTTACCCTACACAATACTTCAGGTGCAGCTCGCCGTGGCACACTCGATATGGCGCACGGCAAGTTGGAAACGCCTGCCTTTATGCCGGTGGGCACCTACGGCACAGTTAAAGCGATGTCGCCGTTGGAGTTGAAAGAAATGGGTGCGCAGATTGTGCTTGGGAATACTTTCCATCTGTGGCTGCGTCCGGGGCTGGAAGTCATTGAGGCGCATGGCGGGCTTCATCGTTTCATGGCTTGGGATGGCCCTATCCTGACAGATTCAGGCGGCTTTCAAGTGTTTAGTCTTGGGCCACTGCGCAAAATTACCGGTGGAGGAGTCGAGTTCAGATCTCCTGTGAATGGTGACAAATGTTTTCTGTCGCCCGAAGAGTCTATGCGTATCCAACGCGTGCTGAATGCCGATATCGTCATGATCTTTGACGAATGCACGCCGTATCCGGCAGACGAACAAGTTGCAGGCGTATCGATGCGCCTGTCTTTAAGTTGGGCGGAACGCAGCAAAAAAGCGCACGAGGGTAACTCAAACGCGTTGTTCGGCATTGTGCAGGGCGGGATGCATGAGCATCTGCGCGATGAATCTTTGGCAGGCCTGGTCAATATTGGGTTTGACGGATTTGCTATCGGTGGATTGTCTGTGGGTGAACCTAAAGAAGATATGCTGCGCATTCTCAAATACACTGCACCACAATTACCCCAGGACAAGCCGCGCTATCTGATGGGTGTGGGTACTCCGGAAGATTTGGTTGAAGCTGTGGCGAATGGTATCGATATGTTTGATTGTGTAATGCCTACGCGAAATGCGCGCAATGGGCATTTGTTTACGCGCTTCGGCGATGTGCGCATCAAAAATGCGCAATATCGCTTGGATACCCGTCCATTGGACGATCGATGTGCTTGTTATACCTGTCGCAATTTTACCCGCGCCTACCTGCACCATTTGCATCGTCTGAACGAAATTCTGGGTGCACGGTTAAATTCAATTCACAACCTGCATTACTATCAGGAATTGATGAGCGATATTCGAAAAGCGATAGCGGCAGGGAGATATGACGAGTTTCAGGCCTCGTTCAGCCATGCGCGGGCGGGTTTTTGAGTAATGGTCAGTCATGATTATGGAAGTGAGAAGCCCGTGAGAGTGAACGCGTGCTCCAGGATCTATAATTACCGATCCCTTTTAACCCGAATTCGTACGTAGTAAAACAGTCATATCTTCCATGATAGAATGCGCGACTTTAATTTTTAGCCAGGAGAAGAATCAAATGATGTCCATCAGCAATTTGTTTATCAGTAACGCTTACGCCGACGTTGGCCCGGGCGCAGGCGCAGGGTTCACCGACTTTCTGCCGTTGTTCGCGTTAGTGGCCGTGTTCTATTTTCTAATTTTGCGTCCGCAGCAAAAGCGTGCAAAGGAAGTGAAGCTGATGCTGGGAGCGATGCAAAAAGGTGATGAAGTCGCCACAGCAGGCGGGGTAATTGGTCGAGTCACCAAAATGGGTGAAACCTATATTACGATTGAAGTAGCCGAAGGCATTAATTTCAATGTGCAGAAAAGTGCGATTTTGACGATTTTGCCCAAGGGTACGATCAAGTCTATCTAATAGATTCGTCTAAAAATTTGTAGAATTAATTGGGGTGTTGCAATGAATCGTTACCCGTTATGGAAATATCTGTTGATCGCCGCCGCGTTTGTTTTCGGCCTGGTTTATGCGTTACCAAATCTTTACGGTGAAGCGCCTGCAGTGCAGGTGTTGCCATTACGCTCTGGCTTAAAAGCCGATGCAGCTTTGTTGAAGCGCGTAGATGCTGCATTGAAAGCGGCACAATTGAATGCCGACGTTTTGTCGTTGGATATGACCAGCGTTAAAGCGCGCTTTGCCGATACCGATACTCAACTGAAAGCCAAAGATGTGCTTAATGCGCAACTCGGCGAGGACTATGTGGTCGCGTTGAATTTATTGTCGCGTTCGCCGCAATGGTTGGCGAGCATGAATGCGTTGCCCATGTATCTTGGTTTGGATTTGCGCGGTGGTGTGCATTTTCTGTTGCAGGTGGACATGAAAGGCGCGCTCGATAAAGCCACTGAATCAGCCTCCAGCGATTTCCGCAGCACACTGCGCGATCAGAATATTCCTTACTCGGGAGTGACGCGCGAGGGATCGCTGGTAACTGTAAAATTTCGCGATGCCGACACACGCGGCAAAGGCGTGGCAGAACTCAAGCAACGCTTCCCGGGATTTGAATTCTTGACGCATGAAGAAGGCAGCGACTTCCTGCTGAACGCGCATCTCAAACCGACTGAAGAAACTCATATTCAGGAGACAGCTGTACAGCAAAATTTGATTACCCTGCGCAACCGCGTGAATGAATTGGGTGTGGCCGAGCCAGTCATTCAACAGCAAGGCATAGATCGTATTGTTGTGCAGTTGCCCGGTGTGCAAGACACGGCGCGCGCGAAAGATATTCTGGGCCGCACTGCGACCCTGGAAGTGCGTCTGGTGGATGATGAACATCAAGTCGGCGCAGGCTCGGTGGCGCCATTCGGTACCGAAATGTTTAGGGATCGTGATGGCGGTTTCATTTTGGTGAAAAAGTCAGTACTGCTGACCGGCGAACGCATTAACGATGCTCAGCCCGGTTTCGATAGCCGTAACAACGAGCCTGCTGTTCACATCAATCTGGATGCGGTGGGTGCGCGCAAATTCAAAGATGCGACACGCGAGAACGTGGGAAAACGCATGGCGATTATCCTGTTCGAAAAGGGCAAGGGTGAGGTGGTGACTGCGCCGGTGATTCGTGAGGAAATCGGTGGCGGACGTGTTCAAATCAGCGGCAAGATGACAACGGAAGAAGCCAAAGATACTTCTCTGTTGTTGCGAGCCGGTGCATTGGCTGCGCCGATGGAAATTGTCGAAGAACGTACTGTAGGACCAAGCCTGGGCGCGGACAACATCAAACGCGGTTTTGATTCCACCAAGATTGGTTTCATTGCGATTGCGATATTTATGATCGTTTACTATATGGTCTTCGGTGGGGTTTCAGTGATGGCTTTGGGCGTCAACCTGCTGTTGCTGGTGGCGCTGTTATCGTTGCTGCAGGCCACACTCACTTTGCCCGGTATGGCGGGTATCGCGCTGACTTTGGGTATGGCGATTGATTCCAACGTGCTGATCAACGAACGTATCCGTGAGGAATTACGCAACGGCGTACCGCCGCAAACGGCTATTCATGAAGGATATGAACACGCCTTCGCGACGATTCTGGACTCGAACATTACAAACCTGGTTGTTGGTATCGCGCTATTCATGTTTGGCTCCGGCCCAATCCGCGGATTTGCGGTGGTACTGTGCTTGGGAATTCTGACATCGATGTTCAGCGCCGTGCTGGTGTCGCGCGCATTGGTGAACGTCATTTATGGCCGCAAGGCGCGTTTGAATAAGGTGGCCATTGGTTAAATACTCGCGTGGCGCTCGGTTGCCCCTCTCACACGGGGGGAGGGTTGGGGAGGGTACAACTGGCGTTGCGAGTTTCATCTTCATGGGCGGCACACTTGCAATACCCGTTAGGTTAAAAGGATAAGGATCATGGAATTTTTCAAAATAAAGCACGACGTCCCGTTCATGAGTTACGGGCGATATACCACCAGCATTTCGTTGGTCACATTTCTCTTCGCGGTGTTCTTTCTGGCGACGAAGGGACTGAACTTCGGCGTGGATTTCACCGGCGGCACAGTGATGGAAGTGCATTACGCTCAGACTGCCGATCTCAATAAAGTCCGCGACCAGTTGGGCACGATTGGTTTGCACGATGCGCTGGTGCAAAACTTTGGTTCCAGTGCCGATGTGCTGATTCAAGTGCCGCTCAAGCAAAATAAAGTGGGCGCAAAACTATCCGAGCAAGTAATTGACAGCCTGCATCAACAAGATGCCAGCGTGCAATTGCGTCGGGTGGAGTTCGTTGGCCCGCAAGTAGGAAAAGACTTGGTGGAAAATGGTGCGATGGCACTGTTGCTGGTGAGCTTGGGTATTGTCGGTTATTTGTGGCTTCGTTTCGAGTGGAAATTCGGCTTGGCCGCGATCATCGCCAACTTGCATGACGTGGTCATCATTCTCGGTTTCTTCGCTTTTTTCCAATGGGAATTTTCTCTGTCAGTATTGGCGGCTGTGCTTGCCGTGCTGGGTTACTCGGTGAATGAATCGGTAGTGGTGTTTGACCGAATCCGCGAGAACTTCCGCAAGATGCGCAAGACGGAAGTACATGAAATTATCGACAATGCGATTACGCGCACGATGTCACGTACGATCATCACGCACGGTTGTACGCAGATGATGGTCACGGCGATGCTCTTTTTGGGTGGAGAGACTCTGCACTATTTCGCATTGGCCCTTACCATCGGTATTCTGTTCAGTATCTATTCCTCGGTGTTGGTTGCGAGTCCGTTGCTGATGATGTTTGGTGTGTCGCGCGAAGACTTTATCAAGCCGGAAAAAACTGAAGCTGAAGAAGTGTTGCCTTGAGTTTTATATTATTGGATATTGTCCTGCATCTGGATGCGCATTTGCTTGCGTTGGTGCATGACTATGGCACGTTGGTCTATGCCATTCTGTTTCTCATTATTTTTGCAGAAACGGGTTTAGTCGTTGCGCCATTCCTGCCGGGCGACTCGTTGTTGTTTGTTACGGGCGCACTGTGTGGCATGGGTTCACTGGAGTTGCAGGTGTTGATGCCGTTATTGATGCTGGCGGCATTTTGCGGCGACAACACCAACTACTGGATTGGGCGGCATTTCGGCATTAGATTGTTCAAACACGATTCGCGTTTTTTTAAACTTGAACATGTGGAAAAAACCCAAAAATTCTATGTTGCTCACGGCGGAAAAACCATTATTTTCGCGCGCTTTCTTCCTGTTGTCCGCACCTTTGCCCCGTTTGTGGCTGGCATAGGTTCAATGAGCTATCGAGTGTTCATGACGTTTAGTGCATTGGGTAGCCTAGCTTGGATTTCCAGTCTCACACTGGCGGGTTATTTTTTCGGCAACATTCCCGTTATCAAAAACAATCTTACTTTTATGATTGTTGGCATCGTTTTGATTTCGTTCTTTCCCGCGATTCGTGAATTTATCCGGCATCGCAAGCAATCACGCTAAACGCTTTGCTCCCTCTCACAATGGGGGATAACCAGCGACTTGGTTGGCGATTTTTCCAGCCTTAGTCGAACGGCTAGTTAGTTCATTAGGCTGGGGAGGGGGCTGTTTTCACTCCTAGTAATTTTGAAGCATCCCAGTTCTGAATCGCCCAGTCGAGCACCGCTTTTACACTGACATTCACCAATTCTGCAGGTGGCTGTTGCTGCAAAAAATTCAGGACAGATATGAGTGTTACTACTGCCTGCGCTGTATCAACCGGAGCCGCCAGTGTCTGCTTACTCAGCTTTTCACCAGAGTCATTTACCGCAACTGGCAAATGCATGTAAACAGGTGTGGGCAACTCCAGCAAATGTTGCAAATGAATCTGACGCGCTGTAGAAGCCAGCAAATCCGAACCGCGCACGACATGAGTTATGTTCTGAAACGCATCGTCAACCACCACCGCAAGTTGATAGGCGAAAAGACCATCCGCGCGTTTCACTATGAAATCGCCTATTTCACTTTCTAGGTTTTGAGAAATTTGGCCTTGCAGGGTGTCGTTGAATTGAATAATGCCATCTTCATTCAATTTCACAGAACCGATAAGTTCAACATTCCCTCCCCCTTGAAGGGGTAAGGCTAAGGAGGGGGTAGAAGTTTTGCGTTCTCCATGCTGCGGTACCCCCCTGCTATTCTTCCTCCATAAAGGGGGAAGGAACAGATTATGTGTACGTAGTCGCCAAGCCTTCCCTTCTCGACCTGCAGGAACACCATCCCTGCAAGTACCCGGATAAACCAAACCTTCGATACCATGCAACGCCGAATCTGCAATTTCCTTACGTGTGCAACAACACGGATAAACCGCTCCGCTGGTTTGCAATTGCCGCAACGTTTCTTCATAAGCTGCCGTGCGCTGACATTGATAGAGCACAGGTTCATCGCTGACGATTCCAAAGGCCGCTAGCGTGCGCAAAATGTCTTCAGCTAATCCTGGTAGGCAACGAGGTGTATCAAGGTCTTCCATGCGCACCAGCCAGGTGCCGTGATGATGTTTTGCGTCGAGATAGCTACCGACAGCAGCAACGAGGGAGCCGAAGTGTAGTGGGCCGGTAGGAGAGGGGGCGAAACGCCCGCGATAGTGATTAATCGCGGGCATAGGGTTTTTCCGATTGGGTGGGGCCACCCAACCAAGTGACTGCTTTAGACTGCAACCACCTCATCTTCAAATTCCAACTCAACCTTGTCATCCTTCACGTCTACAGTCACCTTGCCGCCATTCGCCAGACGACCGAACAAAAGTTCGTCAGCCAGAGCACTACGGATGGTATCCTGAATCAATCTGGCCATTGGACGGGCACCCATCAGCGGATCAAATCCATTCTTGGCAAGATGATCTTTGAGCGCATCAGTGAATAAGGCATCGACTTTCTTTTCATGCAATTGTTCTTCCAGTTGCATGAGGAATTTATCCACCACGCGCAGGATGACTTCTTTATCCAGAGACGCGAAGGAGACGATAGCATCGAGGCGATTACGGAATTCCGGTGTAAACATTTTTTTGATGTCGATTAACTCATCGCCGGTCACTGCTGTTTTGGAGAATCCGATCTGAGTCTTGTTCAAGGCGTCTGCGCCCGCGTTGGTGGTCATGATGATAACTACATTGCGGAAATCGGCCTTGCGTCCGTTGTTGTCGGTAAGGGTGCCGTGATCCATCACTTGCAACAGGATGTTGAAAATGTCCGGATGCGCTTTTTCGATTTCGTCCAGCAACAATACGCAATGCGGTTGTTTGCTGATCATTTCAGTGAGCAGTCCACCCTGATCAAAGCCGACATAACCGGGAGGCGCGCCGATCAAACGCGATACGGCATGGCGCTCCATGTATTCAGACATATCGAAACGATGCAGCGGCATACCCATTACGTAAGCGAGTTGACGAGCCACTTCAGTTTTTCCGACGCCGGTGGGGCCAGAAAACAGGAAGCTGCCAATAGGTTTTAAAGGATTACCCAGACCACTGCGTGACATCTTGATAGCACGTGCCAGAACGTCAATTGCTTTATCTTGGCCGAATACGGTAGCTTTCAGATCACGATCCAAATTCTTCAAGGTGTTTTTATCATCATGCGAAACGGTTCGAGTTGGAATACGGGCAATCTTCGCAATAATTTCTTCGATTTCGTGTTTGCCAACCACTTTCTTTTGTTTGGACTTGGGCAGGATGCGTTGTGCCGCACCCGCTTCATCCAGCACATCGATAGCCTTGTCTGGCAAATGACGGTCATTGATGAAGCGTGAAGAAAGTTCGGCGGCGCTGGTGATTGCAGCAGCACTGAACTTGATGCTGTGATGTTCTTCAAAGCGGGTCTTCAAGCCTTTCAAGATTTCGATTGTCTGTTCTACTGATGGCTCGGACACATCCACCTTTTGAAAACGACGCGACAATGCAGAATCTTTTTCAAAGATGCCGCGATACTCCTGATAAGTGGTCGCGCCAATGCACTTCAAGACACCACTCGATAGCGCTGGTTTGAGCAGATTTGACGCATCCATCGTGCCCCCTGAAGCCGCACCTGCACCGATAAGGGTATGTATCTCGTCAATGAACAACACAGCGTTGGGCGCCTCTTTCAATTCTTTTAACACGGCTTTCAAGCGTTGCTCGAAATCTCCGCGATATTTGGTTCCGGCTAACAGTGAACCCATATCCAGTGAATAAACATTTGCATCTTTCAATATATCCGGAATGTCGCCCTCGACGATGCGACGTGCCAATCCTTCTGCAATGGCGGTTTTGCCGACACCTGCTTCGCCGACTAGAAGCGGGTTGTTTTTACGGCGGCGGCATAATGTCTGAATGACGCGCTCCAACTCAATTTCGCGGCCAATCAAAGGGTCGATTTTTCCGGCAACTGCCTGCGCGTTTAAATTGACTGTGTAACTCTTCAATGCGCTTTCAGAGCCATTTTCCTGATCGTTTTCGGTTTCGGATTGGGGTTTTTGTGAAGGCTGTTCAGTTGTTTTATTAATGCCGTGCGCAATGTAATTCACCACGTCAAGGCGAGTAATCGCACGTTGGTTGAGGAAATAAACCGCGTGAGATTCCTTTTCTCCAAAAAGTGCGACCAAAATATTGGCTCCGGTGACTTCCTTTTTGTTGGTGGATTGCACATGCAAAATGGCGCGCTGAATGACGCGCTGGAATCCGACAGTGGGTTGCGTATCTACATCGCTGGTACCCGGCAGTGAAGGTGTATGGGTTTCGATGTGATGAATTAACACAGCACGCAATTCGTTGATGTCCGCGCCGCAAGCTCGCAACACATGGGTTGCTGATGCATTGTCGAGCATGGCAAGCAACAAATGCTCGACGGTGATGAACTCATGCCTTTTCTGGCGTGCTTCTACAAAGGCGAGGTGGAGACTGACTTCGAGTTCTTGGGCGATCATATTAATTTTCCTCCATGTGGCATTTTAGCGGATGCCCATGCTGCGTTGAAAAAGCGGATACCTGTGCTACTTTTGATTCCGCGACATCTTTGGTGTAGACGCCGCATACTGCAGAACCTTCATTATGTACTTTGAGCATAATTTGTGTAGCCTGTTCCGTGGATTTTGAAAAAAATACTCTCAGCACTTCAATCACGAACTCCATCGTTGTGAAATCATCGTTCAATAGCAGCACTTTGTACAGCTTTGGAGGCTTTGTTTTGCTGCGCTCCAGCTCAAGAACTGTTGAATTTTCGTGTTTGGTTGACATCATTGCCATTGTTGCACTTTGTATGCCTACATATTTGACGATTAGCGCGGTTTTTTCAAGTGTATTAAAAAAACTTTATTAACCACTTGACGTAAAGTGATTAAACAAGTAAAAAGCGAGTGGGTGTTTGAATCATAAGTATCTGCAGTACTGGTTTCGCCATGTGCGGTCTTGGAATTCAAACAGTTTGACGGGAATCCACCCGGTTTTTTAGTAAGGAAGTTTTTAACATGGCAAACGGTACAGTAAAGTGGTTCAATGATGCAAAAGGTTTTGGTTTTATTACGCCTGATGATGGCAGCGAAGATCTTTTCGCGCATTTCTCAGCGATCAACATGAGCGGCTTCAAGTCTCTCAAAGAAGGTCAAAAAGTGACTTTCGAAGTTGTTCAAGGTCCAAAGGGCAAACAAGCTTCTAACATCCAAGCGGGTTAATTCTCGATTGAGCTGTTAATAAAGCCCGCGATGAAAGTCGCGGGCTTTTTGTTTGGGTAAGTCCGTAAATAGCGTTGGGGTGTTGTAAACAAGACTCCCCAGGTTAAACCCGAAACTAGTCGCTGTCCGGCGAGTAGGGCAAACTTAACCGATCCAAGACCTGCTTCGCCAAACCACGACTGACATTATTGAGAATGCCGGGCAAATTGCTTGGCACCTCAGCTTGTAGTAACAACTTACTTGCGCTGACAGCATATACCGGATCAAAAAGGCGCGGACGATATGACTGCATAACTTCGTCCAGCGTACGTTCGGCTGCCATTTGCTGCCAGGAATTTGTCGGCCACTGTGACGGGATACCAAATGCGTTCGGAAAGCGTTCAAGGTCACGGCGTACTGTTCGCATATCTTCATGGGAGTCTCGAAAAGGAAGCAATGCCAGTCCGCCCAATTCGTAGAGGTAACGATCAAAGTCAGGGCGACTGCCGCCTCCGTCTATGACCCCTAACCAATCAGGAATGCTATTAAGTTTTTCCAGTATTTTTTCCAGTTTTTCCGGCGAGCGTCCGTCCAGTGTGACGTAATGTCGGCCAGACCGTGATAGCGGGTCGCGATCAACATCTGTGAGGATGGAAATGGAATGTCTCCCGAGCAGGCCCAAACCGTGGCACAGCATGTGGCTTATGCTGGTTTTGCCGGTTCCTCCCTTGCTTCCAATCACACTTATCAATTGCTGCATGACAATTCTCCATCAGACACTTGGCACTCTAACTGCATCATGCCGGTTTCTTTGTCATGAGCAACAGGGGGAAAAAGGTGCAATTCAGGCTTTTGTGGCCTTGGAGAATATGCTCACCTCCCGCACCCTGTCAGTCATATCGTGCGAGAAATTGTCCGAGGGGTGCTATAGTGAATCAATTTATAGCTTGAAATTAAGAGATCTGACTCTTTGAAATTTTCATCATTCGTTC
>CAIWKC010000386.1 GCA_903913145.1 uncultured Gallionellaceae bacterium
ATAAAAAACTCATCGTACTCAAAAACCAGCTTGTTGACCGTGACCTCAACATCTTCTTTGAAAAGCCCCTTGGTCAGCCGTTCAATCTTTTCGGCGCGTATTGTTGGCTGCTATAGCCCCATGAGAAATACCAGTTATTATCTTTAATGAGGGACTGGTCCGAACTGTCTTTGGCTAGAGCCATCGAACAAAGTGCTACTGAACACATTGTAACTAATATAAGTTGCTTGGAAATTGTTTTGTACATATGGGGCTTTCAAGAAGCAGGGTTATTTTTTGATTGAAAAGCAAACTGGTTTTTGCTTCGCCGAAACTTTGACAAGCGCTGGGCATTGGCGCACAACGTCCGGTATTTAAGCAACAATTTATAACCAACCATTCTAACATGGCAGAGATAATAAAAAAATACACAGGGGATTAACTCGCTGGTTTTGACATCTGCCGCAGTGCCGTTTTAAAAATGGGAACTCGGGCATAAAAAAGCCGAGGACATCCTCGGCTTTCGAATCGTAATGTGGATGAATTAAAATACATAACCCAAAGCTAAAATCCCTTCAAAGAACTGGATTTTTTGTGATGCGCCATCATTCGGATTATTGTCGATTCGGATCCAAGGCATATTTAGCAAGCCTTCCTTGAAATCAAGCTGCAGGAACCAGTTTTTGCCAATATCGGCAATTAGCCCAACTTTATAAGCGGCACCATAACCCGCAATATTGAAGTCGTCATGCCTTAACTGCCCTGCACCTGCCATGGTCACGTTTGTCTTGGGATATACAATACCTGCATCCGGGCCTTGAACGGCAGACAACTTGAAAAAACTATTTTCCCAAAACGGATAAAGGACCTCATAGCCGATACTGATGTAATTCAACCCGTCGGTGTGTTCATATTCCATGTAATCAGGAGTAATGGTTTGAGTGCCAGTAGTACATAACCCGCAAGTAATATTCCTGCCTGAAATTGGCACTGTCTGCCCTTGAGTCACTACGTACTTCATATGATCAACACCAAAATTGATCCGATGAGTTTCATCGAGATAATATCCAAGTCTCTCGTTGGTTTGAGGAATCGTTATATCGGGGAACAGAAGTTGAAAACTTGGATCGGACTGTTCGTCATGAGCTGCTGTGTTATGCAACGTGTAGTCAAAAGGAACTCCGTTTTGATCAGTTCCATGCAGAGAGATGTCGCTATTTTGATAGTAGCCACGGTTGTAACCCCAGCTGAAAAACCATTTGCCGGCATGACCGGAATTGCTTTCGGAATCGGCTAACGCAATATTAGCAAATGTAAAAAACAAAAGTAGCAGAATAATTAAACGCATGATAATAAATTTCCTTTTGACTTTGGAGGCAGTATTAGCTGATTAGTATTTAAAGACCAGACCGGCAGAAAGCATGGACATTCGGCTTTCTCCAGTATCGGCATTGCCAACCGCACCCAGATTTTCCCATACCGCACGACCTGCAACGCTCTTGGTGAAGTCGTACTGAATCCCTAAGCCATAAAAAATATTTGTATTGGTGGCAGTATGGGTGCCATTTTGAGATGGTTGGTTAATCATAATATCCGCGATGCCCAACTTTCCTAGGATGTAGAGATTTTTGTAAATTTCATAATTCCCGACCGCAGTAGCAGCAAACGCGCCAGCTTTTGTATTAGACGTGGCGGCCCCGTCTGTGCCAGAACTACTATTGTCATATGCTGCATAAGTACCCAAAATTTTATAACTAACCTCAACACCAAGATTTGGATTAATTGTATAACCTCCCGCGAACTCTCCGGCATCACCAGTATTTGAACACCCATATTGGAGTTTGTTCGAGCTCGGGCATAAATTGGAATAAGTCTGTCCCACAGTTGCTACAAAATAATAACCCTCAGCAAAAGCAGTTGTAGTAAGTGCCGCGAGAAGGCCGATAGTGACAATTAAAAACTTCATTGATGTTCCTTTTCGATGCAAATGTAGATCAAATGGCTTCAGTTCTTAAAGTGGCCATCCAAACTAGAGTGGTGTTTGAGAACAAGCGCATTAAGAAAATGCATTTTTGTGAAATATTACAGAGTGTATTTATGCTTACACTAAAAACATACTAAATGTGAACAACGCAAATAACTCTCTAAATACCCCTAAATTTTATCATGGTAATGGTGGTAAGTGAGAATTTAGCATTGAACAAATTTAGAACTGAACGCTAAATTGAACAGCCAAAGAATGGATTACTGTTTTTGAACCCACTCGACCAAAGCATCTTGAGCGGATTGTCCAAATTTTGCATTCGGATCATTGATCAGAAATACGATCACCCATTCCTTGCCGCTTTGTGACTTGACATAACCGGCGATGGTTTTGACCGTTTCCAACGTGCCGGTTTTCAGGTGAGCATGGCTGGCAGCGGGAGTTCCTTTCAGGCGTTTTTTGACCGATCCATCCACGCCCAGAATCGGCAATGATGCCGTAAATTCTGCGCTCAAAGGACTGAGGGCGGCATCGTGCAACACCTGAGCCATGTGTTGTGCGCTGATGCGTTCAACGCGAGATAATCCCGCACCATTTTCCAGAACAAGTTCGGGAAAGTTCAACTTTTTTTCGATCAGCCAGGCTCTCATTGCCTGTACACTAAGCGGAATGGACGCCGTTGTATGCGTTGGATCTGCGGTGCCCAAAGTCAGAAAGAGTTGGCGCGCCATCACATTGTTGCTGTATTTATTGATGTCGCGAATAATTTCTGCAAGCGGGGCAGAATAATGAGTGGTGAAAAGTTGAGCGTCTTTGCTGATTGTGCCTTCCCGGGTGTTGCCTTTTAGCGTGCCGCCTAATTCTTGCCAGATCGCATTAAAGACCGCAGCAACATAACGTGTGTGCGGCATGACATTTAGGTTTTGTTCGCGTTCGCCGCATTCGCTCGGGTACCCCCCTTGCAAGATGACGCTATCCCCTCTGGCCTGTATGCGAATTGAATCATCCCAATTTTCGCAGTTGGGTGCTGGCTGGGGCGCGAGTTGATTATCCAACTGCACACCATCCAAGGGCGGTTCGCTGATGACCTTGAGGCGATTGCCATCCGGTAGATAACGCAGCCGCAACGTATTGAAATTCAGCAACAGTGCGTCAGGTCCGACGTTATAGGCGCGCATGGGATCATTATCGAAGTCAGCAGGATCTTGCTCCGAAACATTAAAAAAACTGCGATCCAGAACTAAATCGCCTTTTATCTCGCGCAGGCCACGGGCGCGCAATTCACTCAACCATAACCAGAATTGTTC
>CAIWKC010000387.1 GCA_903913145.1 uncultured Gallionellaceae bacterium
TTACACGCAATTGAGCTTTGGATTTTTCGGCAACTTCAACCACATCTCCCGGACGCACTTGATAGGACGGAATGTTGACGCGTTTGCCATTCACCAAAATTGAATTGTGCCTTACCACTTGACGAGCTTCAGAGCGAGAAGCTCCGAACCCCATGCGATAGGAAACGTTATCCAAGCGTGACTCCAAAATTTGCAACAAACTTTCGCCTGTAATGCCGCGAGATGCTTCTGCGCGCTTGTATGTCAGACGGAATTGCCCTTCCATCACGCCATACATACGGCGCAACTTTTGTTTTTCACGCAACTGACCGCCATACTCTGACTGACGTGTGTTCTTCTTTTGTCCGTGCTGTCCGGGCGGATAGGCGCGACGTTCTACCGCGCATTTGTCGGTAAAGCATTTTTCAGCCTTAAGAAACAATTTCTCGCCTTCACGACGACACTTACGGCACTTTGGATCCAGATTTCTAGCCAAGATTTATACTCCCAACAATTAGATACGACGCTTTTTCGGCGGACGGCAGCCGTTATGCGGCACTGGCGTGATGTCCGAAACACTGGTGATTTTGAAACCAGCAGCATTCAGTGCACGCACCGCAGATTCGCGACCAGGACCAGGTCCTTTGATACGAACTTCCAGATTTTTCACGCCGCATTCCACCGCCGCTTTACCAGCTGTTTCAGCTGCGATCTGAGCTGCAAATGGAGTGCTTTTACGCGAACCTTTAAAACCATTGCCACCGCTTGTTGACCAAGCCAGCGCATTGCCCTGACGGTCAGTGATTGTCACAATGGTGTTGTTAAAAGATGCATGTACGTGGGCAATGCCCTCGGCAACGTTCTTCTTAACTTTCTTACGCACTCTCGTGCTGGGCTTAGCCATGTCTTAAATCCTCAATTAAATTACTTCTTCGCACCGGCGATAGATTTACGCGGACCTTTACGTGTACGCGCATTCGTGCGGGTACGCTGACCACGGCACGGCAAGCCGCGACGGTGGCGCAAACCACGATAGCATCCCAAGTCCATCAATCGCTTGATGTTCATTGAGATTTCACGACGTAAATCGCCTTCCACCGTAAACTTGGCGACTTCGTCGCGCAATTTTTCCATGTCAGTATCACTGACATCTTTCATTTTGGTGGAGGTAACAACCCCGGCTGAAGCGCAAATTGCGCGAGCACGGGTACGTCCAATTCCGTAAATCGCTGTAAGTGCGATTTCGGCGTGTTGGTGATTTGGAATGTTTACACCTGCAATACGTGCCATGCAGCTACCCTATCGTTCAAAAGTCTTAAATTGTATCATCCAGCAGCGATTTGTTTCAATCAGCCCTGGCGTTGTTTATGGCGTGGATCACTACTGCAAATAACGCGAACCACTCGATTGCGCCGAATAATTTTGCAATTACGGCATACCTTCTTTACTGATGCTTGAACTTTCATTTCGTTCTCCTAATACCTGAAACAACAATCTCTATTACTTGGCGCGGAATACAATTCGCGCCCGACTCAAATCATAGGGTGAAACATCAACGGTAACTTTGTCACCTGGCAAAATTCGTATGTAGTGCATACGCATTTTCCCTGAAATATGTCCCAGTACTACAAAGCCATTTTCCAATTTAACTCTAAATGTAGCATTCGGCAGGGCTTCAAGTATTTCTCCCTGCATTTGTATAACGTCTTCTTTAGCCATCAGTGCGTAGACCCGCCTTTGAAATTGGCTTTTTTCAACAAACTTTCGTATTGGTGCGTCATCATGTAGGACTGCACCTGAGCCATAAAGTCCATTGTCACCACCACCAAAATCAGCAACGATGTTCCGCCAAAGTAAAACGGCACATTCCACTTTACAACTAAAAACTCTGGCAACAAACATACCAAGGTAATGTAAACCGCGCCAACCAAAGTCAGGCGTAACATAATTTTTTCAATGTATTTCGCAGTCTGATCTCCCGGACGAATCCCCGGCAAGAACGCACCACTCTTCTTCAAATTATCAGCTGTATCTTTCGGGCTAAACACCAGTGCTGTATAAAAGAAACAGAAAAACACAATTGCAGCAGCATAGAACAGCACATATATCGGCTGCCCTGGTGAAAGCTTTTCACTGACATCTTTAAGCCAAGACATGCTTTGCCCTGCACCAAACCAACCTGCCAACGTAGCCGGAAACAAAATAATACTTGAAGCAAAGATAGGAGGAATTACGCCAGCCATATTCAGCTTCAATGGCAGATGAGAGCTCTGTCCACCGTATACTTTATTCCCAACTTGCCGTTTGGCATAGTTAACCAAAATCTTGCGTTGTCCACGCTCAACAAACACCACCAGTGCGGTAATGCCGAATGCACCAATCATCAGGAACAACACTAACGGAATCGAGAATGCACCCGTTCTTGCCATTTCCAACGTATTCCCGATCGCATTTGGCAAACCTGCCGCGATACCAGCAAAAATAATCAGCGAAATCCCGTTTCCCAAGCCGCGCTCTGTAATCTGCTCACCCAGCCACATCAAGAACATTGTGCCAGTTACCAAAGTAATCACCGTGGTCAACTGAAACATCGATCCTGGATGAGGAACCAGTCCGGCTTGTGATTGCAAAGCAACCGAAATACCGAAAGACTGAAACAATGCCAAGACCAAAGTACCGTAGCGGGTATATTGCGTAATTTTGCGACGACCCGCTTCACCTTCTTTTTTCAATTGTTCCAACGTTGGCACGGCAATAGCCGCCAACTGCATGATGATCGAGGCCGAGATATACGGCATGATTCCCAATGCAAAAATTGTAAATCGCGACAACGCTCCACCCGAGAACATGTTAAACATGCCCAAAATGCCGCCTTTTTGCGACTTGAACAAATCCGCCAATACTGTCGGATCAATTCCTGGCACCGGAATGTGTGCACCAATTCGGTAAACGATCAGTGCGCCCAGCAAAAACCACAATCGCTGACTTAGATCGCCGTATTTTCCTTTTACACTTTTGGTGGCGGCGTTCACAAACTACCCTTACTCAGCGATGCTACCGCCAGCAGCTTCCACTGCAGCGCGCGCACCTTTGGTTAACAGCAAGCCTTGCAACTTAACCGCACGTTTAATCTCACCCGCCAATATAACTTTCGCGCCCAGTGCAATAGCTGGCACAACACCCGCTTGCTTTAACGCCAGCAAGTCGATGGTTTCCACCGGCATATTTTCCAAGTCAGACAAGCGAACTTGCGCAGTGTCATTTCGCGTTAATGATACGAATCCTCGTTTAGGCAAGCGACGTTGCAAAGGCATTTGTCCGCCTTCGAAACCGACTTTATGAAAACCGCCCGAGCGAGATTTTTGACCTTTGTGGCCACGACCGCAAGTCTTGCCCAAACCGCATCCGATACCACGGCCAACGCGACGTTTTGAGTGTTTAGAGCCTTCTGCCGGCTGTATTTGATTGAGTTGCACTTATGCCTCCCACTTAACCAAGTAGTACACTTTGTTTATCATGCCGCGCACTGCCGGCGTATCTTCCACTTGAACCGTATGGTTCAATCGACGCAATCCCAAGCCACGAATACACGCACGATGTGATTCCTTCGTACCGATTACGCTTTTCACTTGAGTCACTTTCAATGTCTTAGCTAGTGCCATGATTACCCCTGAATTTCTTCTACAGTTTTGCCGCGTTTCGCCGCGATTTCAGCTGGAGAGTTCAATGCCTTCAGTCCATTTAACGTAGCGCGAACGACGTTGTAAGGATTGCTCGACCCGATACACTTAGCCAACACATTACGCACACCAACCGCTTCGAACACAGCGCGCATTGCACCACCGGCAATAATTCCAGTACCTTCTGACGCTGGCTGCATATATACCTTGGCTGCGCCATGACGACCGATCACCGCATGATGCAAAGTGCCGTTCTTCAAATTTACTTTAGCCAGCTTGCGACGGGATTCTTCCATTGCTTTTTGCACGGCAACCGGAACTTCTTTCGATTTGCCCTTGCCCATGCCGATGCTACCATCGCCATCACCCACCACTGTCAGAGCAGCAAAACCCATAATGCGACCACCCTTAACCACTTTGGTCACACGGTTAACTGCGATCATCTTTTCGATGAGGCCGTCACCACGTTCTTCTTGTTGCTGCTGACCCTTACCTTGAGCTTTAGCCATGATTACCTCTAATTAGAACTTAAGACCATGCTCGCGCGCTGCTTCTGCAAGCGCTTTGATGCGACCATGATATTTATTACCGGAACGATCAAACGCGACTGCCGTTACGCCGGCAATTTTAGCTTTTTCAGCGATGCGCTTACCAACGACTGCAGCAGCTGCTGCATTACCCCCGTTAGCAACTTCCTTGCGGACATCTGCCTCGGCCGTGGATGCACTCGCAAGCACTTTACCGCCATCAGCAGAAATCACCTGGGCATAAATATGCAGGTTAGTGCGGTGTATCGCCAAACGAACTGTTTTTTGATCAGCAATTTTTGCACGGGTTTTGCGTGCTCTGCGCTGACGCGCTTCATTCTTGTTCAACATATCAGCCTCGATTATTTCTTCTTGGTTTCTTTCAGGAGTACCACTTCGTCCGAGTAACGCACACCCTTGCCCTTGTAAGGCTCAGGTTGGCGATAAGCACGGATTTCAGCAGCAACCTGTCCAACTTGTTGCTTATCGGAACCAGTCAACACGATTTCAGTTTGAGTTGGCGTCGCAACTTTTACTCCTGCAGGCATCTTGTGCACTACAGGATGTGAATAGCCCAAAGTCAAATTCAGTGAATCACCAGTAGCTTGGGCACGATATCCCACACCTACCAGAGTCAACTTGCGCTCAAAGCCCTGACCAACACCAACGATCATGTTCGCCACCAACGCACGAATTGTGCCTGACTGCGCATTGGCCTGTTGTGAATCATTGGTGGCCTTGCACAGCAAGACATCACCCTGACGTTCAACAGTCACATCACTATTTAAAGCCTGATTCAAAGTACCCTTAGGGCCTTTGACAGAAATCTTGCCTGCAACCACCGTTACTTCTATACCGGCGGGCACAGTGATAGGATTTTTAGCTACTCTAGACATGATTCCTCCGTTACGCCACGATGCACAAAACTTCGCCACCAATACCATTGGCACGCGCTTTGTGATCCGTCATTAAACCTTTGGAGGTTGAAACGATTGCAATACCCAAGCCATTCATGACTTTTGGAATATCTTCGCTTCCCTTGTAGACGCGCAAACCAGGGCGACTAACACGTTGTATCGTCTCAATAACTGGACGATTGGCGTAGTACTTCAAACCAATTTCCAAAGTTGGTTTGCCATCATTTGCGGTGACTTTAAAGCCATCTACATAGCCTTCATCCTGCAGCACTTTTGCAATTGCCGTTTTAAGCTTTGATGAAGGCATTACTACTGTTACTTTTTCCGCCATCTGCGCGTTACGAATACGCGTCAGCATGTCGGAGATCGGATCACTCATACTCATAAATTCACCTTTACCAGCTAGCCTTGACGATACCTGGAATCTCACCGCGCATCGCGAATTCACGCAACTTCGTGCGCCCCAAACCAAACTTACTAAATACGCCACGCGGCCGTCCTGTCAATGCGCAGCGATTACGCAAACGCACCGGACTAGAATTGCGCGGCAACGCTTGAATCTTTTGACGGGCAGCATAACGCTCTTCCTCAGTCAACGAGACGTTCGTTGCAATTGCTTCCAATGCCGTACGCTTCGCAGCAAATTTCTTCACCACTTCACGACGTTTTTGCTCACGATTAATAATGGATACTTTAGCCATATCGCCCTCAGTTTTTCAATGGGAATTTGAATGCCAACAAAAGCGCCTTGGCTTCTTCATCGGTTTTCGCTGTTGTCGTAATTGTAATATTCATACCACGCAACATATCAATCTTGTCATATTCGATTTCGGGGAAAATGATCTGCTCTTTAACGCCCATGTTGTAGTTGCCACGGCCATCAAAAGACTTTCCCGAGATACCGCGAAAATCGCGAATACGCGGAATCGCAACAGTAACCAATCGGTCCAAAAATTCGTACATCCTTTCGCGGCGCAAAGTCACCTTGCAGCCAACCGGATAATTTTCGCGAATCTTGAAACCCGCAATAGACTTTTTGGATTTAGTCACGACAGGCTTCTGACCTGCGATTTTCTGCATATCAGCAACCGCATGATCCATGACTTTCTTGTCTGCAACCGCTTCGCCAACACCCATGTTAAGGGTAATCTTCTCGATGCGTGGCACTTCCATGACGGATTTGTAGCCAAACTTCTTCATCAGGTCTTTAGTTACCGATGCTTTGTAGTAATCGTATAAACGAGCCATGTTCCTCTTACCCCTTAGGCAATCACTTCGCCACTGGATTTATATACACGAACCTTGCGGCCGTCTTCCAGAGACTTAACACCAACGCGATCAGCCTTTTTGGAAGCCGCGTTGTACATAGCAACGTTAGAAATATGAATCGGCTTCTCAATTTCTACGATACCACCCGCCACACCCTTTACAGGATTAGGCTTTTGATGCTTCTTGACTTTGTTGATGCCGCTTACCAGCACTTTATCATCCAGCACGTTTAGCACACTGCCTCGATTGCCCTTATCTTTGCCGGCAATGATGATCACATCATCGTTTTTCTTAATCTTGCGCATGTTTTATCCTTACTCGCTTTACAGCACTTCTGGAGCCAATGACACAATTTTCATGAAACGCTCATTTCGCAGTTCACGAGTCACAGGGCCAAAAATACGCGTTCCAATTGGCTCAAGTTTGTTGTTCAGCAGCACTGCCGCATTACCATCAAACTTAATCAAGGAACCATCTGCACGACGCACACCCTTGGCAGTACGTACAACTACAGCACTGTACACTTCGCCTTTCTTTACGCGCGCTCTGGGAGCCGCATCTCTAATGCTGACTTTGATGACATCGCCAATTGCCGCGTAACGACGCTTGGAACCACCCAGCACTTTGATGCACATAACAGAGCGTGCGCCGGTGTTATCGGCCACATTCAAAACTGACTGCATTTGTATCATTTTTTCAATCTCCAACTTTGACCGCTCACTGCGGCTAGTCTTGGAACCCGTTCGGGTTAGGCCGCTGCAAGCAGCGGGAAAACATTTTATCTTCTCGTTCGCCACCTCGCCCTCTGGGAGAGGATTGAGGTGAGGGTGAAACGAAGCCGCGCATTCTATTTAAACTTGCAAAAAAACACAAGTACTAATTGCAATTATTTTACAATTAAACTGCGTCTGCCTTTTCAACCAATTTGGCAACACGCCAAGACTTGGTCTTGGACAATGGACGAGTCTCTTCAATCGTAACCACATCACCCTGATGAAACTCATTATTCTCATTGTGTGCATGATACTTTTTGGAAACACGAATGATCTTGCCTAGCACAGGGTGTTTTACCTTGCGCTCGATTAGAACAGTTACAGTTTTGTCCATTTTGTCACTGACGATCATGCCTGTCAGTGTACGTTTCAGATTCGTTGCACTCATTGCTGCGCACCTTTTTCAGTCAAGATCGTTTTAACCCGCGCAATATCACGACGCACTTTGGTCAATTGGCTTGTGTTGCTCAATTGTTGAGTGGCCACCTGCATACGCAGGCCAAATTGCGCCTTATTTAACGACAGCAATTCTTGTTGCAATTCTGCCGCTGATTTAGCTTTCAGTTCGCTCGCCTTCATGATTATGTCCCTACCTGTCTAACTACAAATGTAGTGGCAATAGGCAACTTGGCCGATGCCAAGCGAAATGCCTCACGTGCCAAAGTTTCATCCACGCCATCCATTTCATACAACATCTTGCCAGGCTGAATCTCTGCAACGTAGTACTCCGGACTGCCTTTACCATTACCCATACGCACTTCAGCGGGTTTTTGCGAAATTGGCTTATCCGGGAAAATACGGATCCAAATACGACCACCGCGCTTAATGTGACGCGTCATTGCGCGACGCGCAGCTTCGATTTGACGGGCCGTCAACCGACCGCGAGCCACAGCCTTGAGACCGAACTCACCGAAACTGACTTTATTTCCGCGTGTAGCTATGCCGGTGTTACGGCCCTTTTGCTCTTTGCGGTATTTTCTTCTAGCTGGCTGTAGCATGTTTAGCTCCCGACTTTCTTACTTTTTTCTCCGGCTCAGCTGCCACAGGCACAGCGGCTTCTTGCTGACCAGTGTGCTCACCCTTGTACACCCACACCTTTACACCGATCAATCCGTAGGTTGTCAGTGCTTCAGATGTACCATAATCAATATCTGCACGCAGAGTATGCAACGGCACACGGCCTTCGCGATACCATTCTGTACGTGCAATTTCAATTCCGTTCAAGCGACCAGAACTCATGATTTTGATTCCAAGTGCACCAAGTCGCATTGCGTTCTGCATAGCGCGTTTCATCGCCCGACGGAACATAATACGTTTTTCCAATTGCTGCGTAATAGAGTCAGCGATCAGTTGCGCATCAATTTCGGGCTTGCGCACTTCTTCAATGTTCAAGCCAACGTCAGGCAAGCCCATACGTTTTTTCAACTCATTGCGCAATGCCTCGATGTCTTCACCTTTTTTGCCGATGACTACGCCAGGACGCGCTGTATAGATTGTCACCTTTGCGTTTTTTGCGGGACGCTCGATAACAATTTTAGATACGCCCGCGCCAGCCAATTTTTTCTTCAAGAACTCGCGAACTTCAATGTCTTTGAGTAGCAACTCAGAA
>CAIWKC010000388.1 GCA_903913145.1 uncultured Gallionellaceae bacterium
CCAGACGTGGAATATTGTTTGACTATTGGAGCATTTATCTTGATTTCGGGCGTGCTCATAAATTACTTTTTATGTTGACGGGTAGGAGTCGAAGTGTTGAATCGTAGTTTCTTTCATGGCTATCTTCAAAATTTGAAATTATCGCCTTACTATGCAATCTGCCGCCACGCTAACTTCTTAAACGGCCCTTCAACATTCAACAGCTCTTCATATTTGCCCTGCTGGACAATCTTGCCTTCATGCATCACCAAAATGCGATCGGCATTGATGATGGTAGATAATCTATGTGCGATGACAATGCGGGTCGCCTTAAGCTGTTCCAAACTTTTGCTGACCACTGATTGTGTGCGGTTATCGAGCGCGCTGGTCGCCTCGTCAAACAATAATATTCTCGGGCGATGGACGATTGCACGTGCAATCAGGATGCGTTGTCTTTGTCCGCCTGAGATCGTGCTACTGCCTTCGCTCACCATGGTGAACATTCCCATGGGCATAGCTTTGATGTCTTCTTCGAGTCCGCAGAGTCTGACTGCTTCCCAGGCATCTTCGTGAGTGAGTGAACTTGAACCGACGATATTGGTAAAAATGTCTCCGGTGAGTAATTGCCCGTTCTGCAAAACCACACCGAATTGACGTCGTACTGCACGCAGATCAAGATCAGCAAGATTTTTTCCATCATAATAGATTGCGCCCGAAGCGGGTTTTTCGAAACCAAGCAATTGTCTGATCAAGGTCGATTTACCCGAGCCAGAAGGCCCGACAATCGCGACGAACTCACCCGGCGCAACCATTATCGAAAGGTTGTCAAGAGTTGCTGGCCCATCCTGAGTATAAAAGAATGAAACATTCGCCACTTCGATGCCACCGCTCAACTCGCCCGGGTCAACAGTTAATTGATCTCCTTCAGGCAGTGTTTGCAGTATCGGCTTGGCGCGCTCGTAGATTGGTATGAGGTTGAGTACTGAAAATATCGTGCTGCTCAACTGAAGTGAGGCATAGAGAAAGCTGCCAAATGCAGAATTAAAAGCGATGAATTCGCCGGTTGTCATGACGGCGCCCTGCTGTTTGAGCGTCAGAGTCGCTATGGCTGCAAAGATAATGATGCTCATCAATAGGGGCAAAGTTGAAAAAATTGCTTCTGCCAAATTTTGCACAGTGCCCGATTTGAAAGACAGTTTTTCTTGCAAGGCAAAATCTTTAGCCCAATTTGCAAAAGCTCTGGTCTCTGCGCCCGATACCTTCAGTTTTGCGATGCCGTGCAAATGCTGCAGCACCATGCCACTGATTCTGCCCATTACTTCTGTCAATTGTCGATCGTAACGGAGTTTTAAATAACCAAGCGTGAGCGTGATAACAATTGCCACTAATACCAGTATCGATGCCAAAAAAGCCAAGGGGATACTGTAATAAAATAATAAAGCAAAATTAAAACCGGAAAAAATTCCGGTCAATATTGATGTGACCGTGGCTCCCGATAATTGCTGACGGATGGTGTTCACGCCATTTATTCTGACGGCCAAATCACCAGCACTATATTTTTTGAAAAAAGCCATGGGGAGTTTAAGTACACGATCCCAAACCGCAGCTTGTATATCGGCATCCATTTTGGTCTCAACCCGAAGCATGGCTATCGTGCGGGAAAATTCAAAGGCTGCAGAAGCAATGGCAACCGCCAATGTAACACAGACATTTTCAGAAATTCTAGGATATACCGCAAATCCAAAGGTTGAAGTAACTCAAACGTTTCTTGAAGTGTTGGGTGGTCAATCTACGCCTTCTGTAAATATAACACAAACATTTTTGATGGTCATTGGC
>CAIWKC010000389.1 GCA_903913145.1 uncultured Gallionellaceae bacterium
AAATTGGAAGATCATTTTCACCATAGAACAAGTACACCCCATGACCTTCGGGTAGTTGGTCAATGATGTCTGCATCAATATGAGGCGGCAAACTTGGACGAGCGGTCAGTTCCTTAAATACTTCAGTGATGCGGTCGGCTGGAAAAGTCCGGTGTATGAGTTGCCAGAAATCAAAGATTGCTTGAGTATCACTCATCGCTCGATGACGATTTTCGACAACTAAACCGTGCCGTTCGATGAGGCTATCCAAATTGTGTCTCGCATACTCAGGGTAAAGTTTGCGCGAGAGTTTGACGGTGCAGAGTAAGGGAGAGCGGAAGTCGATCCCAATACGTTTAAATTCATTCTTTAGAAAACCATAATCGAAACGAACGTTATGCGCGATGAACAAATGATTTTCTAACCTACTGTAAACCTCAGCTGCAATTTCTTCAAAAAGTGGCGCATCTGCCACCATGGCATTGCTGATGCCTGTGATCTGCTCAATTTGAAAAGGAATGCGCGCTTCAGGATTGACCAAAGTACTCCATGACGTAGAGTTCACACCGTCAAAAGTGATAATCGCTATTTCGGTGATGCGGTCGGCAGTCGCCGTTCCCCCAGTGGTTTCAAGGTCAACGAAAGCCAATGGTCGGTCAAGAATCGTCATGGTTAAGTCGGAATAGGAACGAATGATCACAGTTGAATCGTATAGAACGAACGTTCTATTGTCAAATTCATCCCAGAAAGCCAATGTGTTTCAACCTGATATTTGGCACACTTCTTTTCAGTTTATGGTCAGCACCCGATTCTCCATTCCGGAGGTCTTCACCTTTAGCGTGGTTTGCTTTTCGCTGTGAATAATTTTGCCCAAGCCAATGGAACGTCCAAGCACTCTGGTAAGCGCCAATGCATCGAAAGCAAGCATCATCAGTTCGACATTATCGAGCTTATTCTGGAATGCAAATCGAATTTGGATAAATTGCATGGCTTGCCACGTTCTTGAGGTGGAACGCGCTCAAGAGCGTGGATACGGGCTTCTATGCGCCACGCTGTCCGATGGTCAGCGTCTTGTTTAGCAGAGTCCGTGGTAACAACATTTTGGCTTACTGTGTCCGATAAAGAGTTCGCTTTCTGCTGCAAACCATTAGGAACCTGACTTCCGTTGGCGCACAAGAAAACGTGCACTGCCAATTGCCACTTCGCTGCTTTCAGATTTTCTGCTGGGGTATCAGTTCCATGACTTCGGCTACCGCAAGAGACAGTAGCGTATTCTCCAGATGGTGTTTGCGTGAGCAACCGATTGGCTTCCTCTATACGATAAAACTCTGTCTTGGCTTGAAACCATTTATAATAGATATTACGGGAAGGAGGTTTGCCTGATGAGAGGAGCCAGCATTTCATCCGGCATTTGAGATAGGCTTCAAAAATGTGAGGCGTAATCGTCATTAGTAACCCCATTTGCTATCCAAGCAGCAACTGAATTAGCCTAAGTTGCCATTTTCAGAACTACATGTGCTTGTGCAACATGGCCTACAATCACTCAGCAATCAAAGCCCAGCATGTGTTGCCCAGAAACTGGCGGGAGTCAAGATTGGATAACGCTCACCCATTACTAACAAATCTTTGTCACCAGTGATGAGGTAGTCAGCGTCTGATGTCTTAAGCGCCGCCAGCAAAGTACCTAGCACAGGCAGGTCATCAACATCGCGCAAGTCAGGCTCAACGATTGCCAGCGGCTCAATGACTTCAGCTTGCAAAGAAAGAACATCTACCAAGTCCTCTATTTCGGCCAATGTCAATCCATGTCGGTTAGTCAGTCGAGGCAGGACGCGCCTCAACTCATCCAAGATGTAAACAGAAAGTAAAACATCAACCGAGCCGTGGCGCCATGCTGACATTATCTTTCCCGGCACACTTGCCGGATAGGCAATGCCAGAGAGAAGTAAATTCGTATCAAGTACGACACGCAAAGTAGCCAAGATGACTTAACGCTTCTTCGCCGATGAGCGCGCCAACGCTCTCTCAAAATCAATGGCG
The DNA here is from genome assembly GCA_903913145.1 of uncultured Gallionellaceae bacterium. Classification (GTDB taxonomy): domain Bacteria; phylum Pseudomonadota; class Gammaproteobacteria; order Burkholderiales; family Gallionellaceae; genus PALSA-1006. The sequence continues at coordinate 2,020 of CAIWKC010000389.1, forward strand.
GCATTAATTTCAGCCAGCCCATCAGCCTCGGGAACACTAGCAAAACCAGACTCAATGCGTTGGCACAACGCATCAAAGCGAGCTTGCATACGTCGAATTCGCTCGAACAATCTAGCATCAACCAAAGCAGCAACAGGTTTGCCATCTTTGTTGATGACTACGCTATCGTGCCTGTACTGTACTTGATTAAGCATTTCACCCAAGTTCTGCCTGAAGCTAACCGCACTTGTTTCAGTAATCATGTTGATTTAACCGTTATGACCATAATGGTCATTATGCATCAAAGCAAATTGACGGTCAATACTAGCCTTGTGGCTGTTATGGCAGATAGTGGCTTTAGTCCTCGAGTGAATAAGTAGTAATCTCAAACACACCTGCAGCAGACGACTGAGAGCTGCAGGAGTCTCACTAGAAACACGTAAAGTACTGCTGGGGCATAAGAATGGTGACATTACATCGCACTATTCTGCTGCTGAAATTGCGGAGCTTCTTGAAGCTGCAAATAGAATATGCAGAGAGAAGTCAGGCAATGACTTTGTTGAAAAGAAAAATCGCCTAGCATGTTAACTCTAAGCGATTGATCTTAATGGAAATATAGTGCGCCCGAAGAGATTCGAACTCCTGACCCCTTGGTTCGTAGCCGGTCCCAATAAGTGCCAAATATCACCATTAATACAATATGTTACATATCCTACAGTGTACTACGATTTACTCAGTTAAGCCTATTTAACCCATTGATTCGATTCACTACAAATTCTACGAATAGTACAGCTTTTGGCAAGTATATGCACACTAAAGAGGAATCAGCTTGCGCTGCCTTACCAATGCAACGGTTTCCTTGCTGCCTTCTTCTTGGTTGGCACAACATCTGGCAATAGTGATTTAGCAAGTTCATCATCAAGAATGTAGTGACGTGTCCAATTGGCCAACTTCTCCAATTCAGTATTGCCGCGTCTGTGGCGATTACTATTCGGTTCATGTAACGGTGCAACGATCCCGACGCTGCATTCGGGGAAGTCTGCTTGAATGGCTTTGACTGCTGGCACTAAATCGGAATCGTTGGAGCAAATAATTACTGTATTAGCTTTGTCTTGTGCAACGTCACGATAAATAGAAAGCGCAATATTAACGTCGGTTTGCTTTTCCTCAATACGCCACACTGAAAGACGGTCATTCTTGTCAGGTGGTTCACGGAAGGACATTAAACGCGCTTCC
>CAIWKC010000390.1 GCA_903913145.1 uncultured Gallionellaceae bacterium
AGCACAGCTTATGGGAATGGTGGCGGCAACCATCATTATTTTGCTCGCTTTTGCTACTGTAGTCTGGATTGCGGTGAGTGCGATAACAAATGCCGCAGACGATATGGGTAAAGGAAAGGATGTAGTCGCAGATATTTTGCCGCCTCCACTTTATGTGCTCGAAGCAGAGATGACAGTTTTGCAATTGCAGGAGGCCAAAGCGGAAGAAGTGCAACCGCTCCTTGCAAAATTACAGTCACTCAAAAAGGATTACGATGATCGAATTTCATTTTGGAGTCATGAATCACTCAATGCGGATGTAAAGAAAGTGCTCCTAGGTGAACAGAAAAAAACCGCAGACAGGTTTTGGGACCGGGCTCTGGGTGAATATTCAGAAGCAGTTAAGCATGGTGACAGCGCACGTATTCATCAACTGGTTGGAGAGCTCCAAAAACTATACCTTGAACACCGAAATGGCGTAGACGCTACCGTTAAAATAGCTTCGATTTATGCTGACGACACGCTTAAATCTCTGCACGATACTTCTTCACGCGAAAATTGGCTGGTATGTATTCTGGCAGGTTGTGGAGCCCTTCTGGCAGCACTGATGGGCGTGATGCTGATTCGCAAAATCGGACGCTTACTGGATCAGGCAACGGCAGTGGCTTCCAATATTGCCGAGGGCAATTTAACTAGCAAAATTCATGTGGAAACAAATGACGAAATCGGACGGTTATTAACTTCCAATAAGCTTATGCAAGATTCATTGATTCGAATTGTTTCGGATGTACAACGCATAGTAGATGCGGCGAACAAGGGTGATTTTAGTCAAAAGCTGGATGCGTCTTCCCACAAAGGATTCGCAAAGGAAATAGCAGATGAGCTGAATCAACTCTCTGATACTTTAGACGGAGTGTTCAAGGATACCATTCGGGTTACCGATGCACTTGCACATGGTGATCTTAGCCAGAAGGTTGAGAAAGACTACGCTGGTGCGTACAAGCAAGTAAAAGTGAGTGTCAATGCGACCGCAATTTCGCTCAGTAATGTTGTTGCAGACATACAGTTTATAGCGCTCTCGGCAGGACAGGGTGATTTTTCTGCAAAATTGCTTTTAGACGGCCTTCAAGGTTACAACAAGACGCTGGCGGAGTTGCTCAATCAACTCTCCGATGTAACTGAAACTGGATTGAGGGATATCATGCGAGTGGGCAAAGCCCTCGCCAACGGCGATTTGACACAGCAGATCAACAAAGATTATCCGGGCCTGTTTGGGCAAACCAAGGACGGCATCAATTTGACAGTTGAGAATCTCAGGAAGTTGGTTGATGATGTAAAAATATCCGCAGATTCAATTGGTACTGCCGCCAAAGAAATTGCCTCGGGCAATATAGACCTATCACAACGCACCGAACAACAGGCATCGAGTTTGGAAGAGTCGGCTGCCAGCATGGAAGTTCTCACCGATACAGTCAAGAAAAACGCCGACAATGCAGAACAAGCCAATCAACTTGCACAGAGTGCGAGTGCTGTAGCCCAAAAGGGTGGCGCTGTCGTAAAAGAAGTTGTGGGGACGATGAGTTCTATTAACGAATCCTCACGTAAAATTGTGGATATTATTTCAGTCATTGATGGCATCGCATTTCAAACCAATATACTTGCATTAAACGCCGCCGTAGAAGCAGCCCGTGCCGGAGAACAGGGGCGTGGTTTTGCCGTAGTTGCAGCAGAAGTTCGTAACTTGGCGCAACGCAGTGCAGCCGCTGCCAAAGAGATCAAAACGCTTATTGGAGATTCGGTGGTCAAAGTCGAAGTCGGAACTAAACTGGTTGATGACGCGGGTAAGACGATGGAAGAGATCGTCAGTGCAGTCAAACGCGTCACTGATATTATGTCTCAGATAAGCGCGGCCTCAACTGAGCAAAGTTTGGAAATCGGACAAATCCATAAGGGAATTACTCAGATGGATGAAGTGACACAACAGAATGCAGCCTTGGTCGAAGAAGCCGCTGCTGCTGCTGAGTCACTGGAAGAAGAGGCACAGAGTCTTACGCGTTCAGTGGATATTTTTAAAATTGATGATGGTCTCAAAACAATCAAGACAGCCGAACTCAAAGCGCTCCCCAACAAGATTGAAGTTTCGAATCTTGATGAGGCAATTACCGCGCACATCAAATGGAAACATCGTTTAAATCAGTTCATTGATGGAACTAGTACTGAAAAGCTCGATAGTGCAGTAGTCTGTAAAGATAACCAGTGTGCACTCGGCAAGTGGATTTATGGCGATGGTGGAAAATATAAAAACTCACCGAACTTTGTAGACTTGCTATCAAGGCATGCCAATTTCCACTTGTGTGCTGGAGCAGTGGTAAAGAAAGTTGAAGAACACGACAAGGTAGGTGCGGAAGCCTTACTTAAAGGCGAGTTTGCAATAGCGGCAAAGCATACGGTTACGGCGATTATGAATCTGAAGAAAGAAATTGAATAAACTGGTCTGCTGATCAAGAAGTTCAATAACAATTTTTGAATCAGTTAACGCAGTAATCATTTTCAAAATAGTTTCCGGACGATAACTCAAGACTTCACCTCCAATAAAAATAAAAATTCAGCCGGCTTCTACAAAGCGCCTGCATTCAGGTGACAATTTGGGCATCAAAGAAACACCGGCAGAATCTTTGCTGCGATATGAATTTTTCCTAATAGCCAAATTGCTACAGATGGGGTCAAGTTCCTTGGAAAAAGCATAGGTTATATTGATCGGGCAAAATGCCTGCTTTTTGAAGTGAACTTTATTGGCTTAAGGCGATATTTCTGCCAGAATAAATACGAACTGCTGAAATATATAAACATGGCTGCCATAGCTGGTTTAAGATGCTGAAATGACAGATACTCAAGTACTAAAAGACGGTCGCGAATTTCATTTCACCTCGCACGATTTTGATCGGGTGAGAAAGTTAATATACGTACACGCCGGAATTTCATTAAGTGACTCCAAGCAAGAGTTGGTATATAGCCGTCTTTCTCGGCGTCTGCGCGCCACCGGAATTAAATCATTTTCAGAATATCTGGCACTGCTAGAGAGCAATAATGCGACTGAGTGGGAAGCATTCACCAATTCATTAACAACAAATTTGACCTCGTTTTTTCGCGAACCACACCACTTTCCAGTATTGGCCGAACATCTGCGTTCGATACAGGGTAAGCACCCAATATCGTTATGGTGCTCTGCAGCCTCAACAGGCGAAGAGCCTTACACGATGGCGATGACAGTGATCGATGCTCTGGGGAGGGACGCTTCAAAAATTCATATTTTAGCCACAGACCTCGATACAAAAGTACTCGAAACAGCCAAAGCAGGCGTTTACGCGGAAGAGCGCGTGAGCAAACTTGATCCGGAGTTGGTCAAACGTTTCTTCTTGCGCGGCACAGGTGCACAGACGGGATTTGTGCGCGTTCGGCCGGAATTACGCGAAATGATTACTTTCCGCCAGGCAAACCTTCTGCACAAAGACTGGCAGATCAGACCGCCACTGGATGTGATATTTTGCCGGAATGTAATGATCTATTTTGACAAACAAACGCAACTCGATATTTTGAAAAAATTTGTACCGCTGCTGCGCAGTGACGGACTTTTATTTGCCGGACATTCGGAAAGTTTTCATCAGGCAGACGAATATTTCAAACTGCGTGGCAAGACAGTCTATGAATTGTCACCCAAATATAAACTGCAACGAAAAACCGAGGAAAGTCGCTAGCGCTAGCAAGACTCTTCTTCAAAAATAAATCTCGATGACCGATCACTCTGACTATCAGGAAGTTCTATCTCCAAATCGGTATTATGATAATACCTTTGAAATGGAGGCGATTAAATTGATGCCGGGCGAGTATTTTGTTACCAAGCGAGACATGGTACTGGTTACCGTGCTTGGCTCATGCGTAGCGGCCTGTATTCGTGATCGAGTTACCGGAATCGGAGGGATGAATCACTTCATGTTGCCAGATGACAAGAGCGACAGTCCTGTCGCGTCTGCAACACGTTATGGCACATATGCAATGGAGTTGATGATTAATCATCTGCTGAAGGCAGGCGCCAAGCGCAGCAATCTCGAGGCAAAGCTATTTGGTGGAGGAAATGTTCTGAGGGGATTTACGGTGACTAATGTTGGTGTGCGTAATGTGGATTTTGCACAGCAATATTTAGAAAAAGAGAAAATTCGAGTTGTGGCTGAGTCTTTATTGGACATTTATCCGCGCAAGATTTATTTTTTTCCCACTAGCGGACGGGTGATGATGAAAAAACTGCATCATCCTAATAACGACACAGTTATTGAGCGTGAAGCCGAATACAGTTCACGTCTGAGAAATGCAGACATTCAGGGCGATGTGGAAATATTTTGAATATCTACCTTTCAAAAATTAGGTCGGAATAATGTCTGCTTCAGCTATGCCTTCTAAAAAAATAAGTGTCCTCATAATTGATGACTCGGCATTGATTCGGGCTATTTTGACTCAAATTATCAACTCTCATTCCGATATGTATGCCGTCGGTGCAGCAACCAACCCGCTACAAGCAAGAGACATGATTAAAAACTTGAATCCGGATGTGTTAACGCTTGATGTGGAAATGCCGGAGATGGATGGACTGACGTTTCTGGACAAGTTAATGCGCTTGCGCCCTATGCCAGTATTGATGATTTCCAGCTTAACGGAGCGTGGTTCCGAAGCGGCATTGCGATCACTGGAACTGGGCGCAGTGGATTTTCTGCCTAAACCAAAGATGGGTATTACAGAGAGCCTGAACGAATATGCGGATATCATTGCAGAAAAAATACGCATTGCTTATCAGGCACGTGGCAAATTTAGTAAACCAAAAACGGGTTCAGCACGCGAGAGCTTGCCGGCGCTGGGAACGCAAGTAAGAATAAATGAAAAAATTATTGCAGTGGGTGCCTCAACTGGAGGGACAGAAGCAATCAAGGAATTTCTCATCCGTCTGCCGGCAGATGTCCCTGGAATTGTTATCGCACAACATATGCCGGAAGCTTTTACCAAGTCTTTTGCCGCACGTCTGGATAGTCTGTGTAAAATAACCGTAAAGGAAGCAGTAGGCAATGAACGTATTTTGCCCGGACATGCTTATATTGCTCCTGGACATTCGCACCTTATGCTGAAACGCAGCGGAGCAAACTACATGACCGAGCTTAGTCAGTTGCCACCGGTGAACCACCACCGACCTTCGGTAGAGGTTTTATTCCGATCCGTTGCAAAGAATGCCGGGAAGAACGTGATCGGCGTCATGCTTACTGGCATGGGAAAAGATGGCGCAGTGGGTATGCTGGAAATGCGGCAGGCAGGTGCCTATAATTTTGCACAAGACGAAGCAACATGCGTAGTATTTGGTATGCCGCGAGAAGCTATTGCAGTAGGAGCTGTTGACGAAATTGTGCCCATACAAGAGATGGCACAAAAAGTTTTGCAACGACTAATAACAAATGGCGGGATGGGTAATAGAGTCAAGTAGCGCATTCAAGTAAAATTATTGAACGTGCATGGTGCCGCACTATCGGAGAACAAAATGGATATCAAGCAATCGAAACAGGGGAGTCATGGGATAGTGAGTTTGGGTGGGCGATTTGACTTCAATGCGCATCGTGAATTCAAAGAAGCCTATACAGCTTTGTTGGCTGAAAGTGCAATTCAGACACTGGAGGTAAACCTGGCCAATGTGGATTATCTGGACAGCTCCGCCCTTGGCATGTTGCTGATGTTGCGCGAGCGGGCAGAAGCTTCCAGCAAGAAAATTTCGTTAACTAGCCCGAACCCAACTGTAATCAAGATTCTTGATATCGCAAATTTTAACAAACTATTTACCATCAACTAGTAAAATTACTTCACTAAAATAAACAATTTATACAAATGAGTACAAATATTACCGGGTTGGTCAAAGATGTTGGAAGCTTGGTTACGCTACCTGACGTGTTCATTCGCATTAATGAACTGGTTGAAAATCCTGACAGCACTGTTGCTGAAATAGCCAAAGTTGTGAGCCAGGATCCCTCGTTTACTGTGCGCCTGCTACGCGTGGCCAATAGTTCATTTTATGGATTTTCATCTACGGTTGACACTGTGCCCAAAGCGATCTCAATTATCGGCACGAGTCAAATTCGTAGTCTTGCCTTGGCAACGTCAGTGGCAAGCGCGTTTGACGGATTACCCAACTCATTGGTGTCGATGCACGATTTCTGGAAACACAGCTTGTACTGCGCACTGATTGCACGGATTTTGGCTAAGAAGGCTAAAAGATGTGATCCCGATGCTGTTTTTACCGCCGCGTTGTTGCATGACATCGGTGAACTGGTCATTTTCAATCGCATGCCCAAACCGGCGCAAGATGCAATTTTATTGGTGCTGGATAGCGGTGATGAAATGCCCATTTATCTGGCTGAAAGGCAAATTATTGGCTTTGACCATGCGCAAGTGGGCGGTGAGTTAGCGCGGCAATGGAAATTGCCTCCGATGCTGGAAGAGTGTGTGGAATTTCACCATGACATTCGCGGAGAATTACGCTATCCGCGTGAAGTAGCACTTGTGCACATTGCTAACGTGTTGGCGTTGATGGCTGAGGTGCATACCTTTGACCCGCAAGATGTACCCCCTATCGATTCACTCGGATGGGAAATGGTCGGCTTGACTCCGGATGAAGTGATAAATGAAGCAATAAGCGAAGCTGAAGAAGAAATCTCTGAAGCCGAACAATTATTTTTGGGTAAATAGCATGGTCGATCCCACCACATCTCGATTAGCATTGTCCCTGCCGGGTTTCGAACACGTAAAACGTGCATGGAACGAAGCCTATGGTGCCTATTCAGCCCGATTAAACCCTGGCGAATACTATGTGACCAAAAATGACGAAGCGATCTACACCACGCTGGGTTCTTGCATTTCGGCATGCATACGTGACAGAGTCAGCGGAATTGGCGGCATGAATCATTTTATGCTACCGGCATCATCGGAAGAAGGCGGATGGAAAGCTGCGGGTTTGGGCTCGGCAACACGCTACGGCAATTTTGCCATGGAACATCTGATTAATGAGATCTTAAAAAATGGCGGAAACCGGCAAAATCTTGAAGTGAAGTTATTTGGAGGCGGAAGAATCATTGCCAACATGACAGATGTCGGTAAGCGTAATATTTCTTTTGCCCGTGACTATATAGAAACTGAAGGTTTGCGCGTGACCTCAGAAGACGTTGGTGAAGTCTACCCACGCATGGTTGTATATTTTCCGAACTCGGGAAAAGTGCGCGTCAAGCGCTTGCGCTCACTGCATAACAATACAATAGCTGATCAGGAAACTAGGTATCTCCAGACGATTGAGAAGAAACCGGTAAGCGGGGATATTGAACTGTTCTAAGGAAACATCCTACACGTTACCTTTCTGTGGGAGAGGAAGAACGATGAACTTAATCAGTACACCTCTAAAAACATGTGGCTACGTGCGACTTTTCGGACTGGGTCATTACGTAGATCAATTTAATTCTCAACCGTGACAATTAATTTGCTCTTGGAAAAATAATTGCAGATCAATTTACCAATCTCAAACGTTGAATATGATTTGCATGAAAGCGTGGTCTTGGTTTCCAAGACCGACCTTTACGGCAATATCACCTATTGCAACAAAGCTTTTACAGAGGTATCCGGCTATTCAGAGATAGAGTTAATAGGGAAGTCGGAAAATGTCGTTCGTCATCCCGATACGCCACAACAAATCTTTAATGACATGTGGCTACTGATCACTGCGGACCATTACTGGCATGGAGTCATTAAACACAGAAGAAAAAATGGCGACTATTTCTGGGTAGAGACAAATGTCACCCCTCTGTATGAAAAAAATATAAAGGTCGGATATGTGTCGCTTCGTTACAGAGCAACACGCGAGCAAATTGAAAAGGCACTTAAAGATAACAATTCGGGACATACAGAAAAATCAACGCTAATTAATCCCGATAACTACAATGCAAATTACGTTGCTGATTTGCAAGAGCGCCTGGCCAAGAGAATTATGGCATTAGAGGCCTACAGGGATAGTAACGACCAGGAACAAAAAGTTGCAGCGGTGTACATGAACAATCTTATCGCAATAGATAAGTTAAAGGACACTGCAGTTCAGTTTTATTTAAAACCCGCTGCAAATTTTAGCGGAGACTTGATTGCAATTGCCCGTACACCTGGCAACAAATTGCATTTGATGTTGGCAGATAGTACCGGACACGGCCTGTATGCAGCACTCGCTGCTATGCCGGTTATACATCCCTTCTACTCGATGACAAGCAAGGGATTTAGCATCTCGGTAATTGCACAAGAGATCAATAAAAAAGTAAAGGCATCTCTCCCCGTAAGCCACTTTGTAGCAGCAATAATCGTTTCAATAGATCCTGCAAGACACATGGTGGAAGTGTGGAGCGGTGGCTGCCCGCCACCATTTATTTTGAATGCGCAAGGAGAGTGCGAATATCAATTTAAGCCACACCATCTGGCAATGGGAATTTTACCTCCAGAGCAATTTGACGCGTCAGTCGAATATTATACTTATGAAGGTAACGACAGCAATCTGGTCATGTTTTCAGATGGCGTCATCGAAATGGAAAACGCGGAAGGTGAAAGATTTGGCGTAGAAAAATTGTCACAAGTGATCCGTGCTGAAGATGCCATCACGAGCTGGAATCAGACTGTTCGAGAGATAGAGAGCTACTGCGGGGACAACGCAATTGCAAAAGATGATATTGCCTTGATGATGGTTCGATGTGAATCAGGGCCAAAATTTTTAATGAACAAAGTCCAGCCAAAAGTTCAAACAGATGGAAAAATAGATGGAAATGTAGTGTGGAAGTTTGAATTGATGCTCACAATGACTCAAATTAAAAAATTGAACATGGTGCCGCTATTGCTTGAGATTGTTCAAATGGTTGAAATAGACAGTAAATTGAGCGGCGACATATTTATGGTTTTGTCCGAAATTGTTAATAATGCTTTGGATCACGGACTCTTAAAACTTGATTCAAGCTTGAAGCACAGTGAAGATGGTATGGAGAAATATTTTGAAGTACGTGCCATGCGACTTGCAAATATTAACGACGGACTGATTCAATTAAATATCAAGAAAGTACTCAGTGAAGAGGGAACCGCGATTTTACGAATACAAGTTAAAGATAGCGGAGAAGGATTTGACTTCGAACGTATGTCGCATCAGATTACCGCGAATACGACACGACATGGACGTGGCATTGCCCTGTTGTACAACGTCTGTCATAGCGTTCAGTTCTTTAACGGTGGTTCAGAGGTCGTCGTTGAGTTTGATTTGCATTAACGCCAAAGAATATCCCTCACGAGAAAGATAGTTGCAAATTATCTGGAAACACATGAAAGCATAATAAGCGGGATAAATCGCTTGCTGTTTGCAGAATCGGATAGAACCACAAAATCGATAATAGCCATGACCAAAGGAGCAATCAGTCATGGCAGAAGATAGCGATCTCGAAAAAACAGAACAACCCTCACAGCGACGATTAGACCAGGCTCGTGAAGAGGGACAGGTTGCACGCTCGCGCGAACTTTCGACTTTCACCGTTTTGATGGCCGGCGGAGCGGGATTATGGTTGATGGGCGCCTCACTTTCCGAACAACTCATCAAACTGATAAAAGAAGGCCTAACAATAAATGCCGACCTCGTTTTCAAGCCTGAATTAATGATGCCACACCTGCACGAATTGTCATTTGAGGCATTAATGACATTCTTGCCCTATCTAATCCTGTTGTTGGTTGTGGCCACATTTTCGCCGTTACTCCTAAACGGATGGATGTTCTCTCTTAAGCCACTTGTCCCCGATTTTTCCAAGCTAAATCCGGCATCAGGAATTGGGCGTATGTTTTCAGTGCACAGCCTGGTTGAATTGGGTAAAGCTATTGCCAAATCGCTACTGGTGGGTGGGATTGGCGCTTGGGCTATCTGGCACAATCGGGATAATGTTTTGTTACTGGTAAGCGAACCCGTCGTGCAGGGGATTCCTCATCTGGGCAGTGTGATGTGGACTTGCTTTGCCACCATCATGGGCGGCATGCTGGTGATCGTGGGAGTGGATGTGCCTTTCCAACTTTGGGAACACAATAAGAAGCTGAAGATGACCAAGGAAGAAGTGCGGCGCGAAGCCAAAGAAAGCGAAGGCGATCCGCAAGTTAAAGCAAAGATTCGGAGTATGCAACGCGAAATGGCTCGTCGCCGCATGATGGCAGAGATACCGACAGCCGATGTGGTCGTGACCAACCCGACGCATTTCTCTGTTGCATTGAAATATAGTGAAAATGGTATGCGCGCACCGGTTGTGGTGGCAAAAGGAACGCATCTGATGGCGGCAAAAATAAAAGAAATTGCCATGGCGAATAATGTTCCGATCCTTGAAGCACCACCGCTTGCCCGTGCTTTGTACAAACACACTGACTTGGGCCAGAGCATTCCTGAAGCACTCTATACCGCTGTTGCGGAAGTGCTGGCCTATGTTTATCAGCTTCGCCGCTATAAGACAGTGGGTGGCAACTATCCGGTTCAACCGAGTGAATTGCCGGTTCCTAAGGATCTCGATCCGTATCACACAAATCCAGAGTTGGCGGGGGAGTAGTGTGTTGGAAACATCTTGAACCACGCACATAATCCACAGAGATACATTGATTTTAAGCTAAGTCAAAGTGGGTCATCCACAACATAGGTTGATTGGAATGGAGCTATAGTGAATCCATAATCTGTTGACTGACTTTGGTAAGGAACCGTTCTGACAGGAAAAAAAGATCATCGAAAATTTGTTGCTATCTCCAACAATTCGGTCTGAACCTTACTTTCAAAATCATTGAACTGATAAACTACTTAAATTATCAGTTCAACAGTATTCGATATAAACATGGTACGTCTCAGGCAATTTGCAATTTTTCTCGTAATGTTTGCGCTCATTCTTACGGTTTCTCATTTTTATATGTTTGAACGTATCAACTATTTTTTACAGCTAACACCGATCCCTCGCAGGTATACAGCATTATTATTTGGTGCTCTTCCTTGTCTTATCTTGGTCTCTCTTCCTCTAATGAAAATTCTGCCTCGCTTTGCGGGGGCAGTGTTGATATGGATCGTCTATCCATGGATGGGGATTGCGTTCATCTTGTTTGCTACGCTCGTTGCGGCAGATATTTTGTGGGTCATTCTGCAATTGATTCCGATAGGCGCTCAACCTGAATTAAAACTGCAATATGATTTAGGCATCACAGCCTTGGGTGTAACGGGAGTATTGTGCGGATTCGCTATCTGGAAGGGGTTGGCATCTGTCGCGGTTAAAAAAATTACCGTGAGATTAATTCGATTACCGGCATCCTTCGAAGGCTTTCGAATCGTACAGATTTCGGACGTTCATATCGGTTCGCAGATCAATGGTAAGTGGTTACAGAAAGTAGTCGATAAAATCAACGCACTTAACCCAGACCTCATCGTAATCACAGGTGATCTTGTTGATGGTTCGGTCGAAAAGTTACACCAGCAGGTAGCGCCACTTGCTCAATTGTATGCGCGCCATGGAACTTATTTTGTCACGGGCAACCACGAATATTATTCCGGCGTTGATGCGTGGTGTAGACACATTTCCCAGTTGGGCATTACAGTTCTACGAAATGAACGAGTAACGATTTGTTCTGGGGCTGCGCAAGAAAGCTTTGAACTGGCAGGTGTCGATGACTGGGGTAGTCGCCACTTTGCGAAGGGTGGCCCTGACTTAAATAAAGCTCTCTCAGGTCGTGATCCCACAAAAGTAGTTATATTACTTGCACATCAACCCGCAGCGATTCATGAGGCGGTGCAATGTGGTGTCGATCTTCAGCTATCGGGGCACACCCATGCGGGGCAAATCTGGCCTTTCACTTACCTTGTTTCGTTGCAGCAACCCTACTCCAAAGGGCTTCACCGCACCTCTGATAGCGAAACACAAATTTATGTCAGTTCAGGGACGGGATTCTGGGGACCACCCATGCGTTTGGGAACCGATGCAGAAATTACGCAAATAACTTTGAAAGCAGGATCTAACAGCGCTTCGGTCGAACGTGCTTAGGCATCGTTAAACTACCATGTGTTCATAAAATGTTAAGATGCCCGGAATAAATTTGCTCTTCCACTTCGCAACTATTTTTTTAAATAATGAGGTTATTTCATGATAGTTCGCGACAGACCATCCGGATTCAGGTTGTTCTTTATTTTTCGTGGCTCAGTATTGTCTCAAATTTGGGGAGTACTCTTAGTCAACATCGTACTTGCGATAGTGG
>CAIWKC010000391.1 GCA_903913145.1 uncultured Gallionellaceae bacterium
GCATGATTTTCCCCTAACTGTGATTTGTGTAAGCTTAGCTGCGATAATGCATATTGTAAGGGCAATGAATCCATTTATGGTATGTTTTGGATTCAATATTGCGGCTATATTCCTCATGCGCGATTTAAATGGACTACTTGTCACATTTATATAATGATTGAGAAGATACTACTTGTCTGGATTAAAGTTGGATGAGGCTTACCTGAAAGGTGTTTTAAATTGAATACAGAGAAATTACGTGCAGCACAAGCGCCATTAAAACAACTTTATAAAGATGAGCCGGAAAAAGCCAATTGGGTATTGAACGCGCATGGGTCGTTGCAACAGTCACGCGTGACATGCCGCATCGAGACCGGTGTTTCCAAGGTAGAAGCCGGTTTGCATCCTGCAACGGGTGGAGATGGCAAAGCTGCATGCTCGGGTGATATGCTACTTGAGTCTTTGGCGGCATGCGCAGGAGTGACTTTGACCGCAGTTGCGACTGCGATGGGAATTACCTTGAGTAAAGGTGATGTGCATGTTGAAGGTGATCTGGATTTTCGCGGAACGCTTGGCGTATCAAAAGAAGTGCCGGTCGGCTTTTCCAATATTCGAGTTCGCTTTGACATCCAAAGTGATGCTACTACAGAGCAATTGGCGAGCCTGATTAAGCTGACTGAACGCTATTGCGTCATCTACCAGACATTGGTCAAGCCCCCAACCATTTCCGTAGAAATTAATTCATGAGTTTATTTGTGTTGCACTTAATTCACATTCAAAATAGCGAACAGTGAGAAATTGTTTTCGTAAAGTAGAAAACTATTTTTGAAATTTGTGTCGCCTGCCCGGGAAAAAATAATGAAGTCATGGTTCGCAGGGTTATCGCTGGTGATTGTTGCTTCACTTGGACATTGCTCCGAAGGATCGGCCTATTCATTGGAAGGCACCAAAAACATTGTTCTCTCCGGCCCGACTGGTGAGCGCCAAGTCATAGGTAAAGTTACATTTCAAAATGCCGGTAACAGCCTGACCTCCTTCAAAATAGAAATCGGCGACAATTTACAGGAATTCTTTCTAGCCACGCGGCCATTTCGCTGCCTGACTGGAGAGAAACAACAATTGTGCTGGTTCCCGGTTTATAACGAACCCGCACAAATCAGCCCGAACGATCTGGTTCCGCTTGAACAGGCACTGATGTTTTTTCACACCAAACCCCACGCTTTGAATATTAATCCATTCGATGGAATGTATTACAAAATGCGATGGACCGATCACGGTATCAGCGGAAAATTACGCGAGGTTGATATGACCCCTTTTGTTGCGCCCTTGATCATTCCACATCCGGCTCGGCCCCTACACGAAGAAGACTTTTACGACCCGCCACCCGGTGCCAATTGGCTACCGGAACTTTCTATCGAGTAGCTGCAATTTGTCCGCGGCACCATAAACTCAATTTAGAAGTCTCCGGAAACTAACCGGCAATATATGGAATATGGTAAAGTAAATATTGTGTCTGAAATAGAAAAGTGCCTCGGTCCAGTCAGTCAACACTGTTTGTAGACATGAATTTGATGAGTCGATATTTAAAATATTTTGAGGTTTTTGACATGCAAAAATTTAAGAAGTTGTCTGGCCTTTTGGCAGCGCTGTTCCTGTTGTCGATAACCATCGATGCGCTTGCGCACGGAGACGTTACGCCACATCCCGTCGATACTT
Source organism: uncultured Gallionellaceae bacterium (assembly GCA_903913145.1). Lineage (GTDB taxonomy): Bacteria > Pseudomonadota > Gammaproteobacteria > Burkholderiales > Gallionellaceae > PALSA-1006. The sequence goes on from CAIWKC010000391.1 coordinate 1,696, forward strand.
CAAGTCTTGACCCGCTAGGTGCTGAATGGACTGTGCCCAATCCGTATCGCGGCAACGACAAGGCAGCCGCAGTTGGTGCAGTAGGTTACTTGCATAATTGTGCAGGATGCCACGGTCTAAACGCAGTGTCCGGCGGCGTCGCGCCCGACCTGATGAAGCTTGACAATGAATGTCTGGATTTGGCGTCAAAAGTGAAGCAGGCAGCTTGCATGAAGGAAGCAGATGTCTATTTCAAGGACATCACCCTCAATGGCAAGCGCAACGGCGAAGGCCGCTCAACGATGCCCGGCTATGCGGGAGTTTTCACTCAGGAAGCAGTGTGGGCTATCAGGACCTATGTTTATTCGCGTACCCTCGAAGAAAGAGCAAAGAAACCAAACTAATTTACTATGAATTTCTTCTCCAACTAATTTGATACTATTTTCAGCAAGAAAAGATTTTCCGGATTATTTGAAGCTGGATTTATAGAAGCTTTACTGAGTCGGATCAGTCACAAAACCGATACGCACCAAGCCGGCTTTAGCAGCCGCCGACATCACCTGTGCAACAAGTTCGTAATGTGCCAATTTATCAGCGCGGATATGCAATTCCGGTTGGGGTTGCTTCTTGACCTCTAGCGCGAAACGCGCAGGTAACGATCCTTTTTCAATCTTCTCACCGTTCCAATAAAAGTTGCCATCTTCACGGATGGCAATATCAATGTGATCAGGTTTGGTGATATTGGGACTGCTCGATGCTTTCGGCAAATCAATTTTCACGGCGTTGGTCAACAACGGGGCAGTGATAATAAAAATGACCAGCAACACCAGCATGACATCAACGAGTGGCACCACATTTATCTCTGCCATCGGCCCCTGATGGCGGCTAGAATCGAAACTTCCGAATGCCATAATCTCTCCATTTCATACTGTAATTGAGGTGTGAGTAAGCCTACCAAAAATCCATCAGGCTTTTTTGTCACCCATCGTCACAAGCACATACAAGTCATGCGCAAAGTTATCCAATTGCGCCAGCCAAATTCTGTTGCGGCGGGTAAGTGCGTTGTAAGCCAACACGGCCGGAATGGCCACTGCCAGTCCAACTGCGGTCATAATCAGCGCTTCACCCACTGGACCGGCTACCTTGTCCAGCGTGCCTTGCCCACTCATGCCGATTTGAACCAGCGCATGATAAATACTCCATACCGTGCCGAAAAGACCGACAAATGGTGCCGCAGAACCTGCCGAAGCCAGCACTGTCAACCCATGTTCTATCCTGGCCGCCTCCTGATCAATGCCATTGCGTAAAACACGGGTAACGTATTCTGATATCCCCCCTGCAGCCAATAGTTTTTCCGCCCCGGTTTGATTGCCGTTGTTCACAGACAGGGCCTGCCGCGCCAAATCGGAAAAGGCATTATCGGCACTCGTTTCACTTAAGGTTTTCTGCATTTCCTGCAGGGAGGATGCATCCCAAAACTGGGTCAAGAATTTATCCGCCCGTTTGCGCGCTCCCAAGTTTGCCAGAGACTTTGTCACGATGAAGTACCAACTGGCAACCGACAGCACAAACAGCAACATTAACACCCCTTTACCTACACCATCGCAATTCGCAATAAAATGGGCGAATCCTAAATTCTGTTCCATCAAATCATTCCCCTAAAATAAAACTGAACTGTTGTAGCGCGACCGTCTTGACTGCCACACCATTACGCATGGCCGGAGTGCATTGCCATGTCTTAACGCTACTCAACGCTGCGTCATCAAGCAGTCGGTGGCCGGAACTGGTTTTTACGTCTGCGTTGGTGACGCGCCCGTCTTCCCCAAGCTCCACTCGTAGCATCACCTTACCCTGCTGGTTCATTCGTCTGGCAGTTGAAGGGTAACTCGGTTGTGTTCGCTTGGGGCATACAACCGACAACTCACCATTCAATTCTACCGGTTGAGCAGGTAACGGAGAAACATCGGCCACTTGGGGCGTTACATTAACCACCGGTTCATCTAGATGGATTACAGGAGCTTCAACTTGTAATTGCGTGGGCTCGGGTGGCGATGGCTCCGGAAGGCGCGGCTTAAGAGGTTTGGGAGGTACTACCTTGGGAGGTTCTTGCTGATTCATCGGTTGTGGATTTATCATATTGACCATAATAGTCAATGCCTCGTTTGGCGTCGGAATAAAACGATAACTCCATAGTCCATATAAAAAGATGCCGTGAATTATCACTACTAAAAGCAAACCAACCATTTGCTCGGGCTTCTGACTGGACAACAAGTTAAGTGCTCCTCAAAAATTCCAAATAACATCCCGATTGCAAGGCGCGAAGCAGATAGGCACTTTTTAGCTACTAACTCTCACCTGGGCCCGCTCCCCGAGGTAGACAAACTGACTAAATTGACGCATCACAAATTGTAATGGAAGTGAGCTGAATAGTATAAAAATACCTTTCAACATTCATTCTTCCATTACGCTTCAAGTGGTTTTGGTACTTTCGTTTTTCCCGAGTAGCATTCTTTGAAATATCCCGTCACGGTCAACCAGTAAATGCTTCAACGCTGCCAATATATGAACCAATATTAGCGCGACCAGCAAGGCGGCGATCAGATGGTGAAATTTCATGAACAGATCGCGCAATGCCGCATCTTCCCAGCCCCATTTTGGCAATTCTATGCCGAAGAATTTCACGCCATATTTGTTGAACGACGATGACAAGTAGCCAGTCAAAGGCTGAAGTACCATGCAGACATACAGTAGCAGATGGCTCCACCAAGCAGCGGATACTGTCCAACCTGGCACATTAGAAGGTAACTTCGGCGCAGGATGTGTCCAACGCCATCCCGCGCGCAAAAATATCAGAAAGGTTGCCAGCACTCCCAAGGATTTATGCAAGTTGAAATAGTCCGCCCTGTTGGGAACACCTTTGGGAATGTCCACCATGTAGTACCCTAAAGCCAGCAGGGTTATGATCAGCAGCGCCATCACCCAGTGCAAGGCAATCGCCGTCAAGTTGTACCTTTCGATGCGGTTGTTATACTCACCCTTCACTTCGCTCATCAGACTTCCTCTCTCCATGTATATTTACGCACTTTGTCTTCGCTTGCTGTTTAGATAAACATCCGAGCGTAAGATAACTTACAATTTTAATCGGTATCCAAGGAAGAATTGATACTTAGTCATCCGGAATCGAAAGTGAGTGTGTCAGGAATCTCATTCCGGTTCCACAATCCAACGATTCATTTTCACCGGTGCCATTTTCAACATCAATGATCAATTGCTTTCCGATACAGGAATCAAATTGTTCATTTTCTACATAATAAGGCGTGCCTTCCAGATTACCAAGGTAAACGTCGGAACTCCCGATATTAAGCTCACTCAAGGCACAACATATCGGAAAGTTGCTGCTACAGCTACTTCCAGTTTGGAAAAACATAAGGGGCCCGTGCTTTTCCCGCAACGATGCAAGCAGTGCCAGTGCGCTTTCAGTCGCAATGACTCGAGTGCGCAAAATTGTTGTCATGAGTTACTCAATAGTGCATACGCGTTGATTTCAAAAACCATCATGCCAAAAAGCCACGGAAGTTTCATTGCGTTTCGACCTTAGTGGCTCCATTTGAAATTGGTGAATTGTGGATCGGGATTGTTCTGGCGCGCTTTTTATCCAGCATCAGCGGAGGGCATTTATCATCGCTGGCATAAATGACTACACAATCCATGCACTGGAAGCATTCGTCATAATGAATTTTTCCTTCAGGAGTGATCGACTGATAGGTGCATTGGTGACGGCATGTCTGGCATGGTTCTCCGCACTCTTTTCGACGAGGTATCCAGTTCAAAATTCGAAAACGCCCCAGTACGGCAAGTCCGGCTCCGAAGGGACATAAATAGCGGCAGAAAAACTTATACACAAAAATGCCCGCTACCAGCAATCCTGCTGCATATACAACAAATGGCCATGATCGCATGAAGTTTAAAGTGATTGCTGTCTTGAAGGGTTCGACTTCAACAATCATGTCAGTGATGTGCGACGAGAAAATCGCACTGACCAGAATTGCTGCCAGTATCGGGTATTTAATCCACTTAAGTTGCCTATCGGTTTCCGGTTTAATTCGAACTTTGGGGAGCTTAAGCAACTGGCCGAACTTGGCCGTAAATTCCTGCAATGCTCCAAAGGGACACAGCCATCCACAAAATGTCCCGCGTCCCCATAGCAACAGCGAAATAAAAACAAACGCCCACAAAATGACCGTCATGGGATCATACAGAAAAAAGGCCAGACTTCGACCGGCAACCAATGCCTGCAAGGCACCGGTAAGATTGACGATAGACAGCTGGCCCTGGGCAAACCAGCCTATGAAACACAAGGTAAACAGCAGGTAAATATTTCTAAATACATCAAAGCGGCGCTTATCCGCAACCAATTTTGCCTGCTTGGCTAATCCGTAGAACAAAATTCCAAGGCCGATAAGAAGAACCACAATTTCAACACGCTTGTCTACCCACATAGCGACCCAGGATTTATTGTCTCCTTCCGGTACGGTATAAAAACGTGAGGCAAGGGAAAAATTAAAATTCAAATTCTGAATTATTTTCTCGGGAAACATCATCCCTTTTAATCGTGTTACCGGTAGCACGAAATCGAGCGGTCGGGATGGATCAAGTCCTGCCTGTCCACTTACTTTGAACACCGTGAGCGAACCCAACTCCAGTCCCTGATTTTCTTTCAGCGCGAGATCCATGTTTAAGTCCCGCATTTCAATCGGCAACTTATCCTGCATCAGCACAATCCGGTCAGATGAGCTGCCGCGAACAAAATCCTCGCTAATGAGGCCGTAACGTCCTTTCGTTATAAACAGAATGGCTTGATCTTCAGGGTCAAGACGGTTGAGTAGTTTTTTCCATGCGGTTTCGTTCAATAAGTTTCGCCCAATCGTTGGAACTGAGACATAGGCCATATATATATCTATAAAGGTATCTTGGGGATGTGCGATAGCCTCTTCATCCAGTCCGCTCCCGTTTGTTCCGGAAAATTTCTGTTCGATGGCGGCATTGGTAATCGTGATGTGTTTAATCAAGCCGCGATCTATCAATTCCTTGATGGTGTTTGCCTCAAACAGCTCAGGTTTAATTCTAGCCAACAATTCCGGGTCGCGCCCTTCCGCAAAACCGAGTTTCTTCCGGGCGACCTTGAGCGCGGACGATAAAATTGTTTGGTTGATGATACGGACTGAGGCAGTGGCCTTTGTGATGCCATCTAACTGGGCGGCTTCGGCGGTTGCGGTTTTCGTACTATTTGAACCGGTTAAAATCTTAAGATTCTGCTTGAGCGACAATCCTTTATATTGGTTAACAAAAGCAACCAGCGGCGCTTCACCGAGCCCGTCTACGAAGACCGGCTCATGTTGCGAAAGAACCTTCACGTCCAGAAAATTACCCTGCGGATCAAGTAGAACTAACAAGTCGAACGGCACACCCGCAAAACCCGGAATGGGAGCGAGATCAATAGATTCGAAGGCATATCCCACTAATTTATTTTCCGTTGCATTCTGCTGAAAGATGGGCCATACCGGCATGGGAGATTCTTTGTCTCCAACGATGTAGGGTAGAGGATAGCGCCTGACCAGATCTTCGTGGGTAAGCATGCCAGCCTGATCTAGATTTATCATATGTGCTTTATCCCCGGCTTTAAACAAATTCTTGCTAGGCAGCATATCATACGCTTCAAGAACAGCTTTTTCGGAAACAGGTACATGGACTGCCATTGCATCCCCGTCAAAATCAAAGTTAAATCCTTTGGCAACCAAAGGATTAACACGAATACTTAAACCATCAAATCGAACTGGCTTAAATGCTTGAACGCTATGTTTATGTAATGAGGGCGCACGATTTAAAATTACAGGCCTTTGTTGTATAACATTA
>CAIWKC010000392.1 GCA_903913145.1 uncultured Gallionellaceae bacterium
CCGGCATCTGCATATCCATCAACACAAGATCAAAATCATATTTGCTCAGTTGTTCAAGAGCGACTTTTCCATTTTCAGCAAGATATACGACAAATCTGCCCAGATGCAGTAATTCCAAAGCCACTTGCTGGTTAATATCATTGTCTTCTACCAGGAGAATACGCGCGCCAGCAATCGTTTCTAGTTTTCTTTCCGGGCGTGAAGAAATTATTCCTTTATGCGTTTCGTCTTGAAGCGAATTGTCATGCAAAATCCTCATCGAGGTATCAAATAAAATCGACGCAGTCACCGGCTTTAACAAAATGTCATTGATATGTTCCTCTTCGGCTTGATGAAATACTTCTTCTCGTCCATAAGCAGTGACCAAGATCAAATGCGGCTGAGTATGCAGCGGCATGTGTTTTATCTGTTTGCAAGCATCAATCCCGTTCATGCCCGGCATATGCCAATCCATGAAAACCATCTCATACGGATGTTCTTCCAGACTTGCCTTTTCCACTTCACTAAGAGCTTCTTTTCCTGATGAAACCATATCCACATCGAAACACATGTTTCTCAACATTTCTTTCATCACTATGCGAGCATTTTCATTATCGTCAACGACTAACACGTGGCGACCTTTCAAATCCGGAGTCACGATCATCTCGCGCTTGGGGTTATGACCTATACTCAATCTGGCAGTGAACCAGAAAGTACTTCCTTTCCCCTGTGTACTTTCAACACCCACTTCACCGCCCATCATTTCTGCTAATCGTTTAGCAATGGCTAAACCCAAACCTGTTCCGCCATATTTGCGTGTCGTTGAGGCATCGCCCTGGTTAAAGGCAGTAAACAGGCTATCGATCTGCTCCTCGGCGATTCCTATGCCCGTGTCACGAACGGCAAACCACAATAAAACTTCATTGTCGTTTTTCTCGCGCACGCGAACGATCACAGCAATCTCGCCTTGTTCTGTGAATTTCAGCGCGTTATTTACATAGTTGATTAATATCTGCCCCAGACGCAATGAGTCACCAACCAACTCAACCGGTACGTCATTGGATACATCCAAGAGCAGTTCCAGACCCTTCTCATGCGCCTTATCTGCGATCAGATTCATCACATTCGCTAGCGCCGTTTCAAGTTCAAATTCTGATTGTTCGATCGAAAGTTTCCCGGCCTCGATCTTGGAAATATCAAGAATGTCATTGATGATGCGAAGCAAATGCTGCCCTGAAGTTTGAATCTTTTTTACATAATCGCGCTGGCGAGGGGTCAATTCGGTATTGAGAGCCAAATGTGTCATACCGATGATGCCATTCATCGGAGTGCGAATTTCATGGCTCATGTTTGCAAGAAACTCTGATTTCATCTTGGAAATTTCTTCTGCTACATTTCGAGCCGTGATCAGATCATTCTCGGTCTTTCGACGTGCGGTGATATCTTGAATGATTGCAAGATATCCGGAAGGGATGCCATTTTCGGTTTTGATCACGCTAATAAGCAGCATTCCGACAAACTCATAACCATCTTTGTGCAAGAACTTAAATTCTCTATTGACTCTCTCATCAATTTCCATATTCTTTAATATCGAATTAAATGAAACTGATGTCGTTCGCGCATCAGTAACACCAGATACCTCCTCTGAAATGCTAATAAAATCAGGCATGGAATGACCGATCATTTCACCCGTTTTCCAACCGAGCAACAGTTCAGTACCTTTATTGACATGAGTGATCAGCCCCTCAAGATTAGTTCCGATGATTCCGATTTCTGTTGCGGCTGAAAGAATATCGTTCAGCATGGCATTAGTCCTTCTCATTTCATCTGTTGTTTCCTTAAGTTCCTCTGTCTGTGCCTCGAGTTCTACCGCCTGGGATTGGATATGTTCAGATTGTTCTTGATTACGCCGATTGCGACGCAGAACGTCGAGAATAGGCGAGATGGCGATAGGCAATTCATTCAGCAGCATTTGTTCTTTTTCATTTGGAGGCGCTATTAGCGCCAGCTCGAGGATGCCGATCGTGTCTTGCCTGAAAACCAAGGGAATGACGACAATTTGTGCAGCTGGAACCGCAATCAATCCCGACTCCAAGCGCAAAATAGAACCTGATGTATCTTCTACAGTGATGACAGCTTGATTTAAGGCACACTGGCCCACCAAACCTTCACCCGAACCAAAAGATATTTCATCGCGACCTGTTCGTCCGTAACTTCCGGCAGAACGTTGCACTCCGTATCCGTCCATATCCGCATAAAAGATCGCCTGCACTGAACGTGTAGCAGGGCAAAGATAGTCAAGCACCTTTTTTGCAAAAATATGAATTGAATCGGCAGATTGAGCCGCGGTAGAGATCGCCGCAATTTGTGCTTTCGACCACCGCTGATATTCTAATTCACGACTGACTACCTGAAGTTTGATCAATGAGGTTACTGTTGAACCAAATAATCCGGGATAAGTATCACTTACTCTTGCTTGAGAATAATCCCCTATGGATATGGCATTTGCGATCCGGGTGACATCAGTTAAACCCTTTTCAGATACATCGGATAATTCGTTAAGTTTTTCGTAAAGATCTTTCACAAATCCGGATTTATCATCCACATTTAGCTTGACGCTGAAATCTCCCCTGATAGCCGCAGCTTCCACCACATAATTTAAAGCAGAAATAACTTGCGAAAGAGTGGATTGCATCTCCTTCATTGCAATTAGCATTGATGCAGTTTCATCGTCTCCTCTTACAGTGATGACAGTGGAAAGGTCTCCTTTGACAATATTTTGCGCAGCCAAAACTGAAGACTTCATCGCTTTAGACAAATTGCGTGCAGA
>CAIWKC010000393.1 GCA_903913145.1 uncultured Gallionellaceae bacterium
AAAGTGAATCTCCGCACTCCAATCTGTATTCATTGCGAAACATCTCAACAAAACCTTGTTCAAGATGATTGATCGCGGTTGATCTACCCGGCAGTGCTTTATCTTGCTGGCTTCGTAACAACACCGCATTCAGGAAAGCGCCGCCTGCATTGGTATTGATCTCAATGAGATGCGCACCATTTTCATTCAAATGAAAATCGTAGCCGAAAAAAACGCCCTTTGCCGAATGTTGAGAACTGAAGTATACATTCCATCCCGGCAACTTCACCACCGCTTCTGCTGCTGCAATAACGGCTTCCATTTGGGAGAATTGCTCTGGCGAGATAAATACAGGAACTGCTGCGAACAGATGGGAGTGCTGTTCTGTTATGCTGCGATAAAAACTATCACCCTGTTGGCGAAGAGTAGCGTTCAGGGAAGCCTGATCAATTTCAGCAACGGCTGTCCGGTCATTCATCCGCTTGATTTCAGTGTTTTACATCCGCTGCGGTCAGTCCCAGCAAACGGTCTTTTAAATCAACTTGGGCGGGTCTGTCCCCTAACCACACTTTTAAAAATGCGCGCATGAATCCAGTATCTGCAACGTGCCCGAACTCTTTGCCGTTCATACTCATTTTAATGCCAGTTTTTTGGTTGTAGTCAAATGCAAGCCGATCATCTTTTTTAATGTCTTTTAAAATATCAAACGGTGCAGAAAATTCTTTCCAACCTGCATCCAGTTTTTTAAATTCTTCCGGGCTATGATTCTCGGACAAGAGCTTTTGTGTAGCATCGAGCAACTGCGCACTCTTGCCGTCGTACATAAAACTCAGTATCAGGCGCTTGCTCACGCTCTCCGACAGGATTTCTTCTAAGGAGTGATTCTTTTCCGGCAGGTACAAAGCGATAACGTAAACTTTGAAAATGGCCGCCATGACCTTGGCACCGCCACCGTTCAACACTAACGTCTGTTCATCCAACTGAATTTTTTCCGGAAAATCGACACCGGCCACTTCAAGTGCGAAAGTAGATACACTAAACAGGCACAACAAACATCCCAGCAATATTTTTTTCATATAATTTAATCTATCCAACAAAGTTAAATTGCCTCGAACACACCTGCTGCTCCCATCCCCGTACCGATGCACATTGTCACCATGCCGTATTTCTGTTTGCGACGGCGCAAGCCGTGTAACAGCGTGGCAGTGCGTATAGTACCTGTGGCACCGAGCGGATGCCCCAATGCGATCGCTCCGCCAAGAGGATTGACAATCGCGGGGTCGATGCCGATATCTTTAATAACCGCCAGCGATTGAGCTGCAAACGCTTCATTAAGTTCGATCCAACCCATATCAGCCAGACTCAACCCTACTTGTTTCAACACACGCGGAATAGCCTCTTTCGGACCGATGCCCATAATCTCAGGCGGTACGCCCGCCACACTGAAACCGAGGAATTTGCCAATGGGAGTGAGGTTGTAACGCTTTAGCGCCACTTCACTGCATAACAACACCGCTCCTGCACCGTCCGACATTTGCGAACTATTGCCTGCCGTCACAGAGCCATGCTGAGCGAACACAGTTTTGAGTTTAGCCAATGCTTCAAGAGTGGTATCCGCACGCGGCCCTTCATCTTGTGCAACATCGCGTGCCTTGATCTTCACTTCACGCGTATGCATATCAGGGGCATGATCGGTAATGTGATACGGGGTGATCTCATCTTTGAATTCACCATTCTTAATCGCGGCGATAGCGCGCTGGTGACTTTGCAACGCAAAGGCATCCTGCTCTTCGCGCGAAACGTTCCAGCGCTCAGCTACCCTTTCCGCAGTCAACCCCATACCGTACGCGATGCCGTAATGCTCGTTTTGTTCGAAAATAGCCGGGTTGAAGGCAATCTTGTTGCCCATCATCGGAACCATGCTCATGCTCTCTACACCCGCCGCCAGCATCACATCTGCCTCGCCAAGACGAATTCGATCCGCCGCCAACGCCACAGCCTGCACACCGGAAGAACAAAAACGGTTAATGGTCATACCCGGCACCGTGTTGGGCAATCCTGCCAAGAGCAAAGCAATGCGCGCCACGTTCATCCCCTGCTCCGCCTCGGGCATCGCACAGCCGACGATGACATCGCCGATACTTGCCACATCAAGCGAAGGCGCTTGTGCCAGCACACTCTTCAATACATGCGCCAGCAGATCATCCGGACGCGTATTGCGAAACACCCCGCGCGGCGCTTTGCCTACAGGCGTGCGGGTAGCGGCTACGATGTAGGCTTCTTGGACTTGTTTGCTCATCATGGACTCCTAACTATTTTCAATAAATGCGTAGGGGCGTATGGCATAACCAATGACTTGGCAGCATGCTGCCTTAGTCAGATGGCTAGTTGTTTCACCAATACGCCTCATGGAAGCAACGAATCTTCCATTCTGTTTTGCGGGTTATTAGTAACATATTCAACAATGCGATTGTAATCTTCTTCGCCGCGAATAACATGCACGAAATAATTACACTTCTGCACCGCATCAACGGGAGTGTTGCCATACACCCCTACTCATGGCAAAGTTCCGTCAACTTTTCTACACCACCAGTCTGTCAACCAAGGCAGACATATTGGAGTAAGTTAGCAATGCCTCGTGCGTGGCGCGGGTAATAGCAACGTAAGTTAACCGCACATCGTCTTCAATATTTTCCGAGGCTAAAACGCCCAGCCCACCAATAGCAACGCAAGGAAACTCGAGTCCTTTGGCAGAGTGCATGGACAATAATCTTACCCCGTCAATATCTGACTGGACTCGATTGCCGTGGGTCTTCGCGACATCGACAGGTATCTCGTATTTTGCCAACTTTTTTTCAAAACGCACCCCTATAAAATGTTGGGGATAAAGCACAGCCATGTGCCCCCATTTGTACCCTGCGGCATGCCTGGCAAGCAACCATTCGGATATGGTATGTGCCTCAGCATCATAGTCCACGCACTTGCGCACCACCGGCTCGACGCCTTGGCGTCCACCATCCTCGGGCATGAGAATCGAGTTCTCATTATCTGCACAGACGCCTGGAGCACCGATCACATCGGCGGCGAATCTTCGCGCGAACCGCAGAATCTGGGCAGTGTTCCGGTAATTCACCTTGAGCACGGTTGTCCGTCCTGTCGCCTCAATGCCGAGTTGTTTCCAGACCGGACGAGCCCTCCCCTTGTAAATAGCTTGGGCATCGTCATAAACGATCATCAGCGACTTGGTATCAGGATTGACCATCTTCGTTGCCAATGCCAACCATTGTGGCTCAAAATCGTGCGCCTCATCGATCAGCACCGCATCATACTGACCACCCGGAATCAGCCCGCGTTCGACTGCATCGATAACCTTTCGAACAGCCGCCTCCAACCGAGCGCCGTAGTCAGGAATATCTTTTTCACCGGGCACAGGAATATCATAAGTACGCAGCATCTTCCAACACCATGAGTGAAACGTGGAAACGCTCACTTTGTCCTCGATACCCCTATCCTGCATCTCATTTTCGAGCCATCCCGCGATTCCGTTCGCATAACTCAGCAAAAGTACGGGGCGAGTCGCTGAACGTGCGATCTGCTCGGCACGAAACGCCAGCACCAGCGTTTTGCCCGATCCTGCTACTCCCCGCACAATGCGATGCCCTTCGCCCATACTTCGTGCAAGTAATTCCTGTTGCATATCCATAACTGCCAATACACGATCTTCGACAGGGGAAGGTTCCGCCTGTGCCTCATCCAGTGGTAAAGCGAGTTGCCTGATTCTAATTTCCGGGAAAAGCAAGGCACGCACACGGTCGATCTGCGGCAGCGACAAGCCCGGCCCGATGCGTGGTGAAACCATCTTCCACAGACGCTCCCGGAAAGAGTCCGGGTCAACGCTTTCCGTCATCTCGTCCCGAAAAATGCAGCGCTCCGCTGGGAACACCTCATGCAAATCCGTCTGCTCATACTGCTTACGCGTGATGTTGGTAAATACCACGCCATAACCGAACGGCAACACGAGCTTACCTTTGAAGCTGCCACTTTCGACAGTCAGGAGCGGTTCGCGCTTCAAAGTATCGACGACATTGAACATATAGCCGCGCACTTGGCTAAACGGACTTTCAACCGACTGAATGCCCTGCGATGTCAACAATTCAACATTATTTGTTGTCGCATTTGAAATCGTATCCAGCCGCCAATCCTTCACTTCCAACACCAAAATACCCTGCTGCGGATGGAGCACCACAAAATCAGGATGTCTGCCGAAAGGTCCAACCGGAATGTTGTGCCAGACCCAAGTGTTAACTTCGAGAAAATCCTTCAGCCGTTCGGCAAGACGTAACTCACCTCGTGCATCGAAGCGCGCAGCACCAAGGGAGGGAATTAGAGTAGCCATGTTTGTAAACGATTCACTTTCTCGATGATGAGTGAGCTCAACCACTCCAGCTTCGATACCTCTGCAAACGATAACTTCCGGTCACAGATGTTGATAGCATTCTTTTTCGGATCGAAGGTAATTTTCATGCTTTATTGTGTTTACAATAAATAGGCAGGTCAATTATCAAGAATTAACAGCAATTTGTTACCATCATTATGGTTGGCGTCTTTCCGGCTGGAAATATTGCGTGACGAGGGACAGGATTGTGCCATAACCGGAACAATCTGCAGCTACTGAAATAATCTTAAAACCCCACCATTTTGTAATTATTCACTGTTCTTCCTGAACAGCCATACCAACTGATCCAGAGAAATTTCCTCAACTATTTCTCTCTATATCTAGTCCGTTTGGCACAATATCTAGTCCGTTTGGCATATTGACCCAAAAATTTATAGGCGTACTATCCGCTGATTGTTTGCCCTTAAAATTTATTCATTTATTTTCGAATATTTTCAAAATGTAAATGGAAAAACTTCTCTCCTGCTTGTTGGTACAGACAGAGCCGGAATTGTTGCTTTCGCAATTTGCGATTGATAATGTCTGCATAGAAATTTTTTGGATTGGAAGTGGCGGACAAATCCTTTATGCCAACCACCATGCCTGTCAAGCCCTTGGGTATAGCAAAGAAGAGTTGAAACTACTTTCTCTTGCTGACCTTGATCCACAATATCCTATTGACCAATGGAATCAATTTTGGCAGGAAATTAAGCAATTTAAGGTGAAGTCCTTTGAAACGCTACACAAAAAAAAGGATGGCGGAATCTATCCTGTTCAAGTGGTATCAAATTTTGTTAGTTATGGTAGCCAGGAATTTTGCATAGGTTTTGTAACGGATATATCCGAACGCAAAGAGAAAGAGTCAAAGTTGCTCCGCATCCAGCAACTCTATTCCGCCGTTATTGCAGCTGATAGACTGATTTTTGCAGCAAAGAGTCCAACTGAAATTTTCAACGGCGTTTGCAAAATAGCGGTTGAACTGGGTGGAATGAAAATGGCTTGGGTTGGAATACCAAATGAAACTGACCAAAGGATGGTGCCAGTTGCAAGTTACGGAAAGGGTACTGATTACCTCGATAATGTATTCATTTCAGTGCGGGCAGATATTCTAGAAGGGCAAGGGCCAAGTGGGATTTCCTTCAGGGAGGGACGAACTGTAATTAATCAGGATTTTCAGAGAAATCAAATTACAAAACTTTGGCACGATTATGGTAAAACCTATGGATGGGGATCATCCGCTACATTTGCGATTATGCTGGACGTTAAACCGTATGCGGCACTAACTGTATACAGTGCAGAAATAAATGCATTTGATAGTCAACAGATCGCGCTCTTGGAAGGGTTGGCTTTGAGTATCAGCCAAAGTCTAGAGAGGAATAACAATCTGGTAAAACGTGAACAAGCGGAGCAAGCCGTTCGGGAAAGTGAGAGAAAACTTTCAATACTTCTAGACTACAACAAAATTCACATGTGGGCGTTTGATGGAACAACTTATACCTACACGAACAAGCAATGGTTCGACTACACCGGCCAAAGCCCAAATGACCATTTAACCATTGAAAGATGGGTTTCGGTGGTTCACCCTGATGACTTGGAGAAAAGTAAAGCGATCTGGCTTGCCAACTGGGAAGCCAAAACAGAACATGATAATTATTTCAGACTATTAAGGTACGATGGGATATACAGGGATTTCTATTGCCATGCTCTGCCTGTTTTTAATGAACGGGGGACGTTCGTACATTTCCAAGGCTTTAATTTGGACATAACCGAAAGCAAGAGGGCCGAAGAAAATTTGCTCGTTACAGCCAGCGTATATGAAAACACGCTGGACAGTATTGTGATTACCGACGCAAAAAATACCATAATCGATGTGAATCCATCCTTCACTCGTATCACGGGTTACAGCCGCGAAGAGGTAGTTGGCAAAGATCCGACAATATTGAGTTCGGGCCAGCACAACAAGGCTTTTTATACCAAGATGTGGGAGAAATTGAATCGGGAGAGATTTTGGCACGGGGAGATTTGGAACCGTAAAAAGTCTGGAGAGGTTTATGCAGAGCTTCTCTCCATCAATGCCATTTGCGACAATAATGATAAAGTGGTTCGTTACGTCGCTGTATTTTCGGACATCACATACATCAAGGAACAAGAGGCCGAGCTAAAGCAGATAGCTCATTTTGATGTCCTGACGGGTATTCCCAATCGAGTTCTACTGGCCGACCGCATGAAGCAGGCTATCGCCCAGACATCGCGGGAAAAAAACATTACGGCTCCGATGTCAGCTTTCAGCAGGTGCAGGATTTACTGGGGATTACCGGTGATGCCCGCGTCCGGGA
>CAIWKC010000394.1 GCA_903913145.1 uncultured Gallionellaceae bacterium
AATCTATGCCAACGCAACTTAAATAAGGAATTATTTTGAATCTCTCTACTCGTGTGCAAGCCATCAAACCTTCACCAACACTCGCTGTCACAGCACGTGCAGCTAAACTAAAAGCTGAAGGCAAAGATATTATTGGACTAGGTGCCGGCGAACCGGATTTTGATACGCCGCAACACATTAAAGATGCAGCTATTGCGGCAATCAACAAAGGTTTCACCAAATATACTGCCGTTGGCGGCACGCCGTCGCTTAAATCCGCCGTTATCGCCAAGTTCAAGCGCGACAATGGGTTGGACTATACCGCAAAGCAAATTCTGGTTTCCTGCGGGGGCAAACAAAGTTTCTTCAATCTCGCATTGGCAGTAATCAATCCTGGTGATGAAGTGATCATCCCCGCGCCTTACTGGGTTTCGTATCCCGATATTGTCATTATTGCAGAAGGCAAACCGGTCATTGTTGAGGCAGGTATTGAGCAGGGATTTAAAATGACGCCCGCTCAGCTCTCTGCGGCGATTACCCCGAAAACAAAAATGGTCGTAATCAACAGCCCAAGCAATCCATCCGGAGCAGTTTACACGTTAGAAGATTTGCAAGCGCTTGGAGACATATTGCGCAAACATCCAAATATTCTCATTGCTACCGACGATATGTACGAACACATAGCGCTTACTGATGCAAAGTTTGTCAATATTCTGGATGCATGCCCAGACTTGTATTCACGCACAATGGTGTTGAACGGCGTTTCCAAAGCTTATGCGATGACCGGATGGCGCATTGGTTATGCTGCGGGCCCTGAAAACATTATTACGGCGATGGAAAATGTTCAGTCACAAAGTACATCTAATCCAACTTCTATTTCTCAAGTGGCTGCCGAGGCCGCGCTGAATGGTGATCAAGGTTGTATCGCGCCTATGCTAAAAGCATTCCGCGAGCGTCACCTGTTTGTAGTGAATGAATTGAATAAAATTCCGGGGCTAAGTTGTCTAATGGCTGGCGGTGCATTTTATGCGTTCCCCGATGCTCGGATTGCAATTGAAACTCTATACAAAAAAGGCGTCATCAAAGAAAAAACCGATATTGCATTCTCCGAATATCTGCTGGTAGAGGCTGGTGTCGCAGTTGTACCGGGCTCGGCATTTGGCAGTGAAGGTTACATGCGTTTATCTTTTGCGACCTCGATGGATAATCTTAAGAAAGCGTTGGAGCGCATAGCAAAAGTGCTGAGTTAATAACATTGGTAGTGAATCCATGATCAAGCATGGTGAAGACGGTATTCAACACTGAAATTAAAATGCCTCTTTTTATGAAGAGGCATTTTTTCAAATTCGTAGACAACTCAAGATGGTTGACTGCTTTACTTTGAGAAGATAAATCTAAAGCAGCTTTCTATCTCACCGGAACCAATATCGGATCTGTCAAGGTTCCTGATAGCAACAAAGTAGAAACACCATCCCGCGCTTTTAACGTTACTGAAAAATGACCAGAAACTTGAGCATTCGTGCCGACATCGAACGAGCCACCGCCACTTAATATTCCGGAGGTGATTTGCAATTGCTGAAAGTGCTGACCATGAGCATTAGATTGAAAGCTTCCCGAGATTTCGTCAAAATGCGTACGTCCAGTTTGCCTGTTTCCTTGCCGTACGGTTTCAACCATATCCATATTATTCACAACACCTTTGCTTGCCACGAAGGAGCCGTCCATTTGCTGAACATCAGTCATCTGTGCGAGTTTTGTCCCTGAAGCTGTAAAGTTACTTTCTCCTTGCAACTCTCCAGAGATGCCAAGTTTTGGAAAAAGCTTAGCCAATTCAATACTTTTTGCTCCAATTTTCCCTTGTAACAAATAGTATTTTTGCCAACTTAATTTTGCACTACCGTGCAAGAAT
>CAIWKC010000395.1 GCA_903913145.1 uncultured Gallionellaceae bacterium
TGAAGGGTTGCCGGTAACCAGGATTTGATTGATTTTAAATTCATGTTGACCCCTTAAAATGCCAACAAGTAGCTGAGTGAATATTGATTTACAAAATACTGTTCGCCCTGACCGTTATTGGGTTTTGCATCAGGTTTTGAGACCACTCTGCGCCAGGAAAGATCTATGGAGTCTTTGGGACCAAACGAGTAGTTATAGCCGAACGTATAGATATTGGTCACCGCTTTCAGTCGATAGGAAATCAGCCCGGCGGAACTAAAGACATCGTCATCGACAAACCAAGAGGCCATCTCATATTTTTGAGTTGAGGCTTGACCTGTCGACACAACATCACCCTTGCGGTATTCACCCGTTAAATAATAAGTACCGTAATCGCCATTGATATAATCAAGATTAAGCAAGGCCGAATCATCATGCGTGGTAAACACGATGCTATTGCCTGCTTTCGAATTATCCGAAATCACTGAGGTCAAACTAATTCTGTCAGTGAAGGTTTTGCGGTAATTCACACCGAATGTATGGTGCGAGCCGGTGCGCAGGTTTGAGTTATAGTTGTCGAATGCACCGCGCACAAAGATGCCGTAAATCGGCGCGTAAAAATCTGCATTGGCCAAGTAATCATATTCTGCCTGCAAGCCTCCGGATAATTCATTCAAACCGGTATAACTTTGGTAGGTGTATGAATCAGCAAAAGCAGTTATAGAAACAAGATGACGCTTTGAATAGATTTTGTTGAAAGTGTCGCTCGCGGAGAATTCAAAAATCGTATCTGCCAACTTATCAGGCCCGTTATCAGCTCTGGTTACATTATCATCGAAAGTGACAGTCCCGCTGGCAACCAGGCCGGTTGGTTTTTTCGCCGTGTTTTGTTCACTGTCTTGCAGCATCCAGTTGAACGCTTTTTGCTCGTTGAATGTTTTGGTCAGTAAAAAGTTAAGAGACTGGTAGTTCTCATCCTGGTTTGAGGTTAGGCGCGAGTAATCGACGCCCAAGTTCCATGAACTGCCGAACAAGAAATTACTGCCGAGCCCCATTACAATTGAATGCGAGTTTTGGGTCGTACCGGCGATTGTGTATTGTGTCGACAGGAGATCCGTATAGGCAACTGTAGCATTTCCGATGACGTCATTACTGCGTTGATATTCGATGCGTGCATGCGGTTGCACAATGCCGTATTCAGTTTGATGTGACGTCTGACCGAGCAAACCGAACGCTAAGCTGGAACTGTGCGTTTTTTGAACGCCATAGCTTATCGCATTGGTTCCTGTCTCCGTGGCGCCATTCAGTTTGTCATAAGAAAAGTCGTAGCGACCATAGGGTGATAGTGTTAGTCCATTATCATGGAAGTCATACCCAAGCGAGACTGAGCCGAACCATTGGCTGCCAGTGCGCTGTGCTTTTGCAATATCATTTACAGCCGGATCGAAACGGTTGGTATCGTATTTCATCAGACCATAGCCCAGTAAGGAATCCACATACGCACCGGAATCGAACTGGTAACTCGAATAAAACGTCACACTGTCACCGGTCGAACGGCTACTGGTGCCGTCGCTGCCCACCGTGGTGTTATCAACTGCATAACCCAGACCCACGCCGATAAGCCAGTGGCGGTTGACACGCCGATCTTCACCGATGCTGATGCCATCAGTCTTGAATTGGGAACTCGTTCCACCTGCGCTGCTCGTGCCAATGCGCAAGTTGCCCGAAGCCCAAATATCCATCTGGGCCGGGTCCTTGTTTTCTTTGTTTAATGCATTGGTAACCGAGGCAAGGTCGAGCGATGAATTGATGACAGCACCTGACACGACTGACATTAGCGATGCGAAGGCATCGTCATTGGCACCGAGTACATTAGGGTCGCGAACCTGATTGATCAAAGAATTAGGGTCGTTTTTCAACGATAACACGCTAGTTGGCTGCCAATTATTGAGGTTAGTCTTTGCCTGATCTGAATACTGAAGCGCGGACTTGCTCGCAACACGAGGCGTGTTTGTTGTCGGCATCGGAGCGGGCGCTGTAATGTTTCCTCCCGCTTTATCAGGGGGTGGCGACGATTTGCCATCAGGTGATTGACTACTGTCGGGGGTTTTCGAATCGGGTGAAGGCGCACCATCAGATGAGGGTGTTTGCGCTGCTGCAGGATCGGGTCTTGCCTCATTCGTTGCGGGTGGCGTTGATACTGTCTCCGTTGCAATAAATATCGGCAAATTCAGTGGCTGATGACGAGATTCGAGCCGTTGCTGAAAGTTCAATACTTGTGCCCCGGAAAAATGCACGGTTGCGGTGGTTTGATTGCTGACAATGCCCGTTACTTGCGTATTTTGACTTAGATCAGCGTGACCAACGAGCACAGATACTGTACCGGTGGTTGTGGATTGCGTGCTTGCACGCCATACAGAATAAGTGAAAGAGTCGGGTCCGGAGTAGTTCGGCACCGGAGTATAGAAAACATCAGTGCCATAGGCTGTCACCGTACCATGCGCAGCTTGAGTGGCAATTTGCACGCCTGTTAAAGATACGCCAGCACTATTTGTCGTTATTAGGGACAATTTATTATTTTTGGAATTCGCCGCGACTGTCATTGTTGCGTTGATGGGCAAAGGTGAAAGGTTTATTGTTACCGTTTTAGCTGTGGGGCCACCCGTGCCTAAATAATATTGATAGGTAAACGAGTCTGAATCGGTCCAGCCAGCTGCAGGAGTATAAGCTAGTAAATTGTTTTGCGCTGTGGCTGCCAAAGAGCCATGCAGCGGTTGCGTATAATTTAGCGTCTCGCCTGGAAGTGGGGCTGCCAAGGTAATGAGGTTGCCGCTTGAGTTCGGTAAAAATGTCAGCGTTAAATTACTTCCTGATTGTGCTGGTGTGACTGATACAGCATTTGATGGAGGACTTTGATAAGTTGTACTCGTTGCATTTTCTGCTATAACGGAACAAGAATAATTTGTTCCATTGGTTAAAGTGAGGGTAATCGTTGGTTTTGCCGTTCTAGATGACGCTACCGTTGGACCGGTCGTCTGTCCGGTAATTGTCGCACCACCCCCTGTGCACGATGCCAAATAAATGTAGCTTGGCGCACTGCCACTTGATGTAGGAACACTTGAAATAGTTAATGTGACATTGCCGTTTCCAAGGGCTGAGGTAATTGTTGGGGCGCTGGGGTTTACTATACCTGCACTTACAGTAACTGATAATGTTCCGCTCACTGATCCTCGTGTAGGAGTTGCTTGATCGATGATGGTAAATGTTAATGTATCGGTCCCACTATAACTCGCTGGCGGTATATAAATGATTCTCGGCGTACTGCTGAGCGCTGTCGGAGTAGTTAAGACCCCGCCAGCTCCAGGTGTTAATGCTACCCCTGCTGTAGTTGTAAAGGTTGCGCCATTTAGAGAGGAAAGTGCTGTAATTTGATATTTTGCGGTACCACCGGTTAAATAAGGTAAAAAAGAAAGCGTGAAACTAGTTCCAGTGACTGTTGATGGAGGTGTGATTGGTGCTGTATAAGTTAAGACTGCGTTCGCATTGTTAACAAGGCAAACAGAAAAAACCAGTGACTTAAAAAAGAGTAAATAGCCATACGAGAAACCAAAATGACTTGATTTCTGTAAACTAATGCTCGTTGTATTTTTTTCCCCGCAAAATGCAAAGATATTCCAGAGATAGCGGCTAAGCCCCATAGTAGCTCTCTTTATGAAATATCGCTCGTGCTACAGACCTGAAATGGGTCAAGCCTCCAACAACGCACTGGCTTATGAATTATCTTCTAGCCAGCCCCCGCATTGTTTTCAACTTTACACGCTTATCGAATACCTAAAAAGGCATACGTGGCGAACAACTTATAATCGTTAATATACTCCTAAGAAGTTTTTACTTCCGGCGCCAATTTACCAAAAAAAAGAATTGTATACAATTCTTTTTTTATCGGCCTATAAATTCGGCAACAATTAGGATTGGAAAACGCACCAAAAAACAAAAAAATTCACCAATCTATTCACCTGGTTAAACCGAGATCTTCCATTAGAAACCAATTCGGTTGTGGGAGGCTGATTTATCGGGCGAATCTGGCA
>CAIWKC010000396.1 GCA_903913145.1 uncultured Gallionellaceae bacterium
GTGGCGGGCCAGGCAACTCGACTACTTTCCTGAGTCAGTATCTGACGCAAAAAGCAGTTGGCCAATTCGATTTGGGGCCGGCGGCAGCGTTTTCACTAATATATTTTTTAATCATTTTGTTTTTTTGCTTCGTGCTCTACAACTGGATGCAGAGCGCCGGCAAGAGCGTCAACACTTCAGGAGTCGATCATGAATAATAACAGCCGCTGGAAGCGAGAAGTGATGTTGTTTCTGTACATCGTCTTCACGATGATCCCGTTGTACTGGATGATCAACACTTCGCTGAAGACTAACGAGGAGACGCTTTCGATATTTTCGATTTGGCCGCATGACCTTACTTGGGATAACTACAAGATCATTTTTACCGATCCTTCCTGGTACAACGGTTACATCAACTCCATTATTTACGTTGTGATGAATACCGTGCTTTCGCTTTTGGTAGCGCTGCCGGCTGCGTATGCATTCTCGCGCTATCGGTTCCTCGGCGACAAGCACATGTTCTTCTGGTTGCTGACTAACCGCATGACACCTCCTGCCGTATTTTTACTTCCGTTTTTCCAACTTTATACAACAGTCGGACTGATGGATACACATATCGCGGTTGCACTATCTCACATGCTGTTCAATGTTCCGCTCGCCGTGTGGATACTTGAGGGGTTCATGTCCGGTATATCGCGTGAAATAGATGAAACAGCCTACATTGATGGATTTTCATTCCCACGTTTCTTCGTCAAGATTTTCATGCCGCTAATCAAGTCCGGTATAGGCGTGACTGCTTTCTTCTGCTTCATGTTCAGTTGGGTAGAGCTTTTGCTCGCTCGCACGCTGACTTCGGTTAATGCCAAACCAATCAGCGCCATCATGACCCGAACTGTATCGGCTGCCGGCATGGACTGGGGTGTGCTGGCCGCTGCAGGTGTTCTGACATTGATCCCCGGTATGCTGGTCATCTGGTTCGTTCGTAACAATATCGCCAAAGGTTTCGCGATGGGAAGGGTGTAACTATGAGACATACTTTTTCATGGATGGAATGGACTATGCCGGTCGCAATCTTTTTCATCTGTATTGCACTCATGCTAGTCGGCATGACCATTTGGGAAATCCGTTCACCAACCATCGAGCGTAAAGGTCTGTTGCCTCTGCGTACTACACGTGGTGACCGCTTATTCATCGGTTTACTATCCGCCGCCTATATTAATCTGGCGTGGGTAGGACTGACTAATACCAATCAATTCGTTGGTACAGCCATTGGCTTTTTAGCTCTATTTTTCGTCATGGCAAAAGGATAGCGTTTAAATATACAAGAATAGGCACCCTTCCGCCTCTCTTGTAGGTTGTTTCAGGAAGGTAATTTGTAGCAGGGGAGAAAACATGATTAAAAGGAATCGAACTATCTTCAAACTAACAACGCTCGCAGCCGCCATGCTGATACTTCCTGGCATGGCACTGGCCGACATTCATTCTGCCGAAAAATGGGTCGATACTGAATTCAAGCCCAGTACGCTGACGCGTCCTCAACAATTGACAGAAATGCAATGGTTTATTGATGCCGCTGCCAAATTGAAGGCTAAAGGCGTCACTGAAGTCCATGTGGTTTCGGAGACACTTGACACCCACGTGTACGAATCAAAAACACTAGCCAAGGCATTCACTGAAATCACCGGCATCAAAGTCATTCATGACGTTATTCAGGAAGGCGATTTGGTTGAAAAAATGCAGACGTCCATGCAATCCGGACAATCAATCTATGACGGATGGGTTAATGACTCAGATTTGATCGGTACGCATTATCGCTATGGCCAAACTGTTGTCCTATCAGATTACATGAGTGCCGAAGGTAAAGAATTCACGAATCCAGGCCTCGACCTCAAGGATTTTATTGGCACCAGTTTCACCACTGCGCCGGATGGCAAGATGTATCAATTACCTGACCAGCAATTCGCAAACCTGTACTGGTTCCGTGCCGACTGGTTTGCACGTAAAGATTTGCAGGCTAAATTTAAAGCGAAATATGGCTATGAATTAGGCGTTCCCCAAAATTGGTCTGCATATGAAGATATTGCTGCTTTCTTTACCAATGATGTAAAAATGCTGGATGGAAAAAAAGTCTTCGGCCACATGGATTATGGCAAAAAAGATCCTTCCTTGGGCTGGCGCTTTACAGATGCATGGCTATCTATGGCTGGCGAGGCTGATAAGGGCATACCGAACGGATTGCCGGTTGATGAGTGGGGCATTCGTGTCGCCGATGACAAATGTACTCCGGTAGGTGCATCAGTGTCTCGCGGGGGAGGTACCAACTCGCCTGCTGCGGTGTATGCGCTAACCAAATATCTTGACTGGATGAAAGCATATGCTCCTCCGGAAGCATTGGGTATGACCTTTTCCGAGGCTGGTCCAGTACCCGCACAAGGTCAAGTTGCTCAGCAGATTTTCTGGTATACCGCCTTCACTGCAGGCATGACCAAAGCTGGTTTGCCTGTTGTGAACAAGGACGGAACTCCGAAATGGCGCATGGCACCTGGGCCACATGGACCCTACTGGAAAGACGGCATGCAGAATGGCTATCAGGACGTCGGTTCATGGACATTCCTGAAAAGCACACCATTTAATCAAATGTCGGGAGCCTGGTTGTACGGTCAGTTCGTTACTTCGAAAACGGTGTCTTTGAAGAAATCGATTGTCGGACTAACGTTCATTCGTGACTCTGACATCCGCTCCAAAGCAATGACTGAAATGGCTCCCAAGCTGGGTGGATTGGTTGAGTTCTATCGCAGTCCGGCACGAGTTGCCTGGACCCCGACCGGCACTAACGTTCCAGACTATCCCAAGATGGCGCAACTTTGGTGGAAGAATGTTTCTACTGCAATTTCCGGTGAAAAGACTCCGCAAGGTGCAATGGACAATTTGGCATTGGAAATGGATCAAATCTTGTCTCGTTTGCAACGTGCAGGCATGAAAAACTGCACACCCAAATTGAACGATGAAAAAGATCCAAATTCCTGGCTGTCCAATAATGGTGCACCGTGGGCAAAGTTGGCCAACGAGAAGCCACAGGGCGAGACAATTCCTTATGAGAAATTGCTTAACGCCTGGAAGGCTGGTCGTGTTCGCTAAGTTGCTTATTTAGTTTTTGATCTGAACAACGCCAACAGTTACAACGTGTACCTGTTGGCGATTTTCTATATCGATGCTCAGCGCACGCCGTTAGTGACGCCGATTACTGTTATTTTGTAATATTGGAATAAACATGACTTATTTACTGGCAATGGATCAGGGCACGTCAAGTTCACGTAGCATCGTGTTCAAAGACACTGGCGAAATTGTCGCCTCAGTACAACAAGAATTCAAACAGATATTTCCTCATCCCGGTTGGATAGAACATGACCCGATGGACTTATGGCAAAGCCAACTCCATACCTGTCAGTCTGTACTTTCAAAAGCAGGGATCAAGGCCAATGATTTAGCAGCGCTGGGAATTACCAACCAGCGCGAAACAACGGTGGTGTGGGATCGCAAAACCGGCATTCCAATCTTTAATGCGATTGTTTGGCAAGATCGCCGTACCGAAGCACTGTGTCAGGAATTGCGGGGCAAAGGTCTCGCCGACATCATCAAGCGCAAGACGGGATTACTGCTGGATCCGTATTTTTCGGCCACCAAGTTGAAATGGATTCTTGATACTGTCAGCGGAGCACGTGAACGTGCACTGCGAGGCGAACTCGCCTTTGGAACCGTGGATGCCTGGCTGGTCTGGAATCTGACCGGAGGTCGCCTGCATGTAACCGATGTGACCAATGCTTCTCGCACTATGTTGTGGAATATCCACGAAGGCTGCTGGGATGACGAGTTGCTGCAACTATTGGATATTCCGCCTCAAGTTCTGCCACAAGTTCACCCGTCCAGCCATCTGTTTGGAGAAACCGACCCAGCGTGGCTGGGACACCCAGTGACTATTGGCGGTATAGCGGGCGACCAGCAATCTGCATTATTCGGACAGGCCTGCTTCAAACCGGGCATGGCAAAAAATACGTATGGCACCGGTTGCTTTATGCTGCTTAATACCGGCGACGAATGTGCCGACTCCAAACACGGTCTAATAAGCACTGCCGCATGCCAACTGGGTTCAGATAAACAATATGCTCTGGAAGGTAGCGTGTTTGTCGGCGGCGCAGTGGTGCAATGGTTACGCGATGGGCTCAAGGCAATACGCGACTCCGCTGACATAGAAGCGCTGGCGGCATCGGTCTCGGATTCAGACGGTGTTGTGTTTGTTCCCGCTTTTACCGGATTGGGGGCCCCGTACTGGATACCCTCCGCCAAGGGCGCAATTCTTGGCCTCAGTCGAGGTACGACTGTAGCTCATATTGCGCGAGCTGCGCTGGAGTCGGTTGCGTTTCAGAGTGCTGCACTGCTGCATGCCATGATGGGCGATGCGGCGGCACCCATCACTGAATTAAGGGTTGATGGCGGCGCTTGCGCCAATTCGCTACTGCTACAATTTCAGGCTGACCTGCTCGGTATACCGGTAATTCGTCCGCAAGTTACCGAAACCACCGCTCTCGGCACTGCATACTTGGCCGGCCTTGCCAACGGCATCTATCGTGACACCTCAGAATTGGCGTCACAATGGCGCGTTGATCGAGTTTTCGAACCGACAATCAGCCGCGATCAGGCCCAGATGTTGATGCGGCGATGGGAGATTGCCATTATGCAGGTCAAACCGTGTTAGGCTAAAGATTTGAACACCTGCGCTTAAATTTGCTGTTAAGACTTTATCGATTAGTGAAAAAATAAATGCACGTGCCTGGGACCTTTTCAAGATTAACCCATAACAAAAGATATTCAACATCATTTCGTTTAATATTTTCGTTATTATTCGACTACAATAAAAAATGATTCCACGCCACAGACAATTGTTAGCCCACATCCGACAGCACGGAGATACCTCGGTTGAGGAGCTTGTTACAGTACTGGAAGTGACGGCTCAAACCATCCGACGTGATATTCGCGAGTTGGAAGATGAAGGTTTGTTGGCACGCTACCACGGAGGAGTTGGCATACTGTCTACCGTGAAAAATATCGACTATGACCACCGCCGAGTATTGAATATAGATGCCAAACAACGTATTGGCAAATTGGCAGCGAGTCGAATCGAGCACGGACGTTCTCTCATCATTAATATTGGTACAACTACCGAAGAAGTTTCCAAGGCTTTACTCCAACACAAGAAAATACGAGTTGTTACCAATAACTTAAATGTTGCGTCGATTCTGTCAAACAACGAAGAAGCCGAGGTAATTGTCGCCGGAGGACTGGTTCGCAAACGTGACCGCGGCATAGTCGGTGAGGCGACCATCGATTTCATGCGCCAGTTCAAAGTTGATATCGGCATTATCGGAGTTTCCGGCATTGAGGACGATGGCACTTTGCTGGAATACGATTACCGCGAAGTACGAGTTACCCAAACCATTATTGAGCAATCCAGAGAAGTTTGGTTGGTAGCGGACCACTCCAAGTTTGGACGACATGCGTTGGTACGGCTCGGAAATATCACTCAGTTCGACAAATTTTTTACTGATGCTCCGGTGCCGCAGGCCTCTCTTGAATCATTTGAAAAAGCTGGCGTTGAAGTGTTAGTGGCAGGTGAGTATTAACTTATCGAAAGTGTCTTAACAGCAAATATTCACTGATGAATACAGAGTATTCCAGTCGAATTTGGAATTCCTGCATAATTGATTTACTTCAGCTACACACTCGCCATACAGACGGTTCACTGATAAGTTTGCATCTTTACAATTAAGTAGCAGAGACGAAAATGGCCGTTCCCTACAACCTTGAAACTATGCTTGCCAAAGCTCTAAGTGACTTTAACGCCGGGCACTTCGATGAGGCAGCCGCGAATTGTCAGAATCTACTGCGTCTGGATCCGTCAAATCCAGCTACTTGCCAATTGCTTGCTTTGGTATCACTGCAGGCCGGCGACATTCAGGCGGCTGGTAAGTATATCCGAACCAGTCTCGCAAGCCGTCCCGACCATATTGCCTCTCTCATCATCGCAGGTCGGATCGCGCGCGCAGCTAATGATCTTGCTTCTGCAGCCGGCTACTTTGAACGTGCCTCGGTACTTGATCCGGGAATGGCCGAGGCAGTCTTTTTATTTGGAATGACGCTACTTGATCTGGATCATCCTGCGGCAATCGCGACGTTGCGTTACCTGGTTGAACAGCACCCTCAACATGCCGCTGGCTGGTGCTGTCTCGGGCTGGCCTTGAATAAGAAAGAAGAGACCGCGCATGCGCTTGAGGCCTTTGAGCACGCCATCGTAGTTGAGCCAAACATGGCAAAAGCGCATTTCCACCGGGCAAATATCTTACAAGCACAAGGTCGGCTTGACGATGCCATTGCTGCTTTCCAGACTGCGCGGCAAATCGAACCGATGGCCATGGAGATATGTTTCAACCTTGGCCTGACGTTGCGCAAGACAGGCAAGCTGGAAGCATCGAGGGAGGAGCTTGAGGCAACAACGAAACTCGCTCCGACATTCGCAGAAGGATGGTTCAATCTGGGCTTGGTCCGGCAAGACCTGCGCAGATTTAATGAATCAATAAGCGCTTTTCGAACGGCTTTAAGCTGCCAGCCAGACTATGCTGAGGCGGCTGTTAACCTCGGTATTGTGCTTCAGGAATCGGGGTCAATTGAAGGAGCGATTGAAGCATATCGCATTGCCATGCGACTGCGTCCGGAAACGTTTGGCAGGATCGCTCAAGCGATTACCGGTGCGCGTACCGGACGCCTGTGGCTTGATCTTGAAGGCCTAAGACACCATTTAACAGCTTGAATAAAATGCAATCCTGCGTGTAACGGCAGCCATGATTAGATCAACGCTTCGCGCGGTATTGTTTGCGATATACGCCAGGGGTTGCAAGTACCTTTGCGACAGTATGCGAGTAATTTTCAGCTTTCTCCTTTGTAAACCCCTCAATTGTGAGTTCCAAAGGTAAACGTGGCACAGCAAAACATTGCGCGACTGGAGATCCTTTGAGAAGTACCCCGGTAAAGTCCGGCTTTACCCAAGCTGCTGGGAAATTGATCCCAGCATCAGTGAAGCGATCAGAATCAACTAAGCCAGAGAATAAGCGGAACGGCAAATCGTCGCGATTGATCGGATGCGTCGCATACAATGACCATCCCGGTTCTAGCTCTATCGTCCAAAAACTATTGAATTTCAAAACTGATAACTTGCCGTCGCCAAAAAAAGGCGTGCCACTGACTTGGGCCGGCGCATGAAAACTGACCGGAGAGTGCGGGCAGCCTTCCGTTGTCAACACAGGCAAATCCCAATCCCAGTCAAATACACCACGGTCAACCCGAACATCGCAAGGTAGCAGGATCATGAAACCGTAGGACATCGCGTCAACAAACGGCGGGCATTGTTTGACTGTTCGGATTTCGTGATCGTGCGCGTTTGAAAGTGCCCGGGTAGGCATTGAACTTAACCAATCAGGCAGAGCATGACTCGCCAGGATCGGATGTGGAATCACATCAATAAGCGCGGGGTCACATCTGAACGTAATTTCCATTAACTTGCAACACCAGTCGGAATCTAAGACTCAATCCCAAGACAAGGCACCACCCGTTTGATACTCTGTTACGCGAGTTTCAAAGAAGTTCTTTTCCTTCTTGAGATCAATCATTTCGGCCATCCAAGGGAACGGGTTAGTAGCCCCTTGGTACAACACATCAACGCCAATCTGCTGGCAGCGACGGTTAGCGATGAAACGGAGATATTCTTTAAACATGGCTGCGTTCAAGCCCAGCACGCCGCGCGGCATTGTATCTTCGGCATAACGGTATTCAAGCTCCACGCCCTTTTGAATTAACCCTCGTATTTCTTCGCGGAAAGCGGGTGTCCACAGGTGAGGATTTTCCAATTTGATCTGGTTGATGACATCCACACCAAAGTTAAGGTGCATGGACTCGTCACGCAAAATGTATTGATATTGTTCAGCCGCGCCGGTCATTTTATTCTGGCGACCCAAGGCCAGAATTTGCACGAATCCAACATAGAAGAACAGCCCTTCCATGATGCAGGCAAAGACAATCAGGCTACGCAACAATTTTTGATCATTTTCCGGCGTGCCCGTTTTGAAAGCGGGATTAGTCAGAACATCAATGAAAGGCAGTAAAAATTCATCCTTATCTCGGATGCTTGGCACTTCATGATACATATTGAATATTTCACCTTCGTCCATGCCCAAGCTTTCCACGATGTACTGGTAAGAATGGGTGTGGATCGCTTCTTCAAAGGCTTGGCGCAAAAGGTATTGTCTGCATTCAGGGTTGCTGATGTGGCGATAAGTCCCCAAGGAGATATTGTTTGCGGCAAGGCTGTCGGCAGTGCTAAAAAAGCCCAGATTTCGCATCACCAATCGACGCTCGTCGTCAGTCAGGCCATTCGGGTTCTTCCACAGTGCAATGTCAGCGGACATATTTACTTCTTGCGGCATCCAATGATTAGCGCAAGCCGCCAGATATTTTTCCCAAGCCCATTTGTACTTAAACGGCACCAGCTGATTAACGTCGGCATTACTATTGATGATGCGTTTGTCCTCAACTTTAATGCGCCCGGTAGATACGGAAGCGATCGTGTAGTCATGCTCTTTTGAGTCATTATTCAATACAGCATCTGCTTCCATTGTTGCCATACGTACTCCAGCCAAATTGGCTGCCGGTGTCATTTCTTCTTCAAAATTTAGCATATTTCCCCTTTATTCTTTATATCCGGCACTTGCCATGACGGACGCATAAACTTTCGATACAGTCGCGCCATTTGCTGCAGCGACTACCTAAACCAAGTAAACATTCACTATC
The DNA here is from genome assembly GCA_903913145.1 of uncultured Gallionellaceae bacterium. Taxonomy (GTDB): domain Bacteria; phylum Pseudomonadota; class Gammaproteobacteria; order Burkholderiales; family Gallionellaceae; genus PALSA-1006. The sequence goes on from CAIWKC010000396.1 coordinate 8,875, forward strand.
TTGAGCAGGCTATATTATTGCAATCGAATTCAGCTTCGCCAAAAGCAAAATTAACTAGCCCATACTACAGCTAGTTGCTTTTCAGCATTTTTTCACTACATTTAGTAGTTGAGACTATAAACTATTTTTTTGCGGCGTCAACATGGTTTGTTAATTTTCCTGATTTTAAATTTCTTGACTAATTAGAAAAAACCCCTGGTCTTATAGATTTTTTACGGTGGATTTGTAAAAAGTTGCTTGGCGGCACGGAAAAATTAGGGACTAGAATAATCTTAAGAGAATACCGAATTCATAGCGGCAATCCAAATGGTTGAAACGAGAGCAGGATTTACCGAACATGGCCCTAAGAGGCACTTTGGCTTTAACTTCGTTTATCGGACCTTTGGGATTAACGGATTGAATCTCGCCTTTGCGGGAGTTGATATCACCAA
>CAIWKC010000397.1 GCA_903913145.1 uncultured Gallionellaceae bacterium
ATCTTTAAACCAAAGCAACCTTTAATCCTCTTAGCACAGCGTCATTGATACTCGTGGCAACGTTGTATCCTCCGTCCCAGACTAATGTTTCAAATTTTGTGTAGATATAGCCTCAAACATGTACTTCATTTGTCTCTCAGCTGAAGTGCCTTTTGTGGCACATCACTAATCAGAATATCCACTCCAAGCCGCAGTGCCTTGTTGATTTCTTCATCACTATTGCAGGTGTACACCGCAATACTTTTACCGAGACCTCGCAACAAGCGCGCGAAAGATTCATCCAATGAATCGATGGGTAAACATAAGCCATGTAAAAAAGGCTGACTTTGCAAAACACTTTCTGCATCTGCCAAGGTCTGGTCAGTTTCGAAATTATAAACAAGCGGAAATCCGGGACGATATTCCTGAGCATAGATTAGACTGGGAAGGTCAAATGAAGAAACGATAATTTGATCTGCATGCGTGGTACCAACCATTTCCAGCGTCTGCCTTACCTTGATTTCATGCCTATCGCGTAGCTCCCATTCACGATTCTTGATCTCAATCAGCAGTCGGCAACGAGAACGGCAAGAAGCAAGAAATTCTTGCAGTAGCATGATTCCTTCTGCATTTGAATTTTTTCCGAAATGCCCGGCAAAGTCCATCACACTCAATTGAGAATAATTAAAATCATCAATGTGAAATTTTTCAAGGCCGGGTATTTTGCTTAAAAACCGGTCATGCCAAAGAACAGGCACCTCATCTTTACTCAATTGAACATCTGTTTCTATCCCATCGATGGGATACTGCAATGCGCGCTCAAATGCACTGCGGGTATTCTCCGGTGCTTCTTTATTGGCTCCCCGGTGTGCATATATCAAACTATGGTTGTGTAATCGATTAACTGGCGTATTCATATTTAAATCCTTTAATTTAGCTTGCAGTTTAATCTCAAATCACCTTAAGTTTAAGTACGATTAAATTTAAACCCGAATTGTCCATTAGAGAAACATGCTTTTGTAGGAGGCCGATTTATCGGGCGGTTGCGGCCTAAATCGCCAGATAAATCGGCCTCCTACAAAGTGCGCGTTCTAAGAGATTATCTGGGTTAAACTGTCCTACATAAAATCTGTAATATCCATGAAATAAATTCTCACTATTCTGACAATTGATGAGTCCTGATCATGCAATTATATAAAGTTATGCCTCTCAGTTCGCAGTTCTTCCTTATGTTTTTTTTCTGCTTGTTCGCAAGCGCTTCATCCTATGCTAACGAGTGGACCATTAATGGTCTGGTTCTGGAAAAAGGAACCAGACGTGCGCTCCCCGATGTGCAAGTGAGTGTTCGAGAGGATAAAGCTATCTTTGCCAAGTCTGATGCAAACGGACTTTTCAAATTAACGTTTCCCGGTGATGGTCAATACACATTGACCGCTACCGCAATGAGTAGCGAAAAACCCATTAGCATTGTCATCGAACTCAAACCGGGTAATGTTCTCCCCGTTCCCACGTTCTACCTGCCAATAGCGCCTCAACTGGAAGAGGTTGTTGTGCAAGGCGAGCGCAACCAGGAACGCGTCAGCAAAAATGTCATCTCAGGAGATGAACTACGTCGCATTGCGGGCTCAAGTGGCGACCCGCTTGCAGGCTTGCAGGCTTTGCCAGGTGTGGTCGCAACAAATTCCGGGCCCGCGGTGAGAGGCTCTGGCCCAGAAGACAATTTGTATTATGTTGATGACCTACCTATCGGCAAAGTTTTTCATTCAACCGGGATAAGTGTTTTTAATGCCGATCTGATTCAAGATTTTAATTTACTAAGTGCAGCTTTTGCGCCGCGTTATGGCGATGCCACCGGCGCAATAATCGATGCCGCCCTGCGTGACCCGCGCAATGATCGCCTGGGAGGCAAACTCAACATCAATGTGATCGGCGCTGACTTTCTGGTGGAAGGCCCGACTGCCACAAATCAATCCGCTTATTTTGCTGCACGGCGTAGTTACATTGACTTGCTCATCAAGCAGGTTTCACAAAATGGCGTCACGTTACAGATTCCCAAATACAGTGATTATCAGGGAAAATATATTTGGAATATCAATGACACAGATCGACTCACTTTTCATATGCAAGGCGCTACAGATCAACTCAAATTAAACATCGACAGTAATTCGGATATTGCCAAACAGCAGCCGGTGTTAAGCGGTAATTTGAGTTTCTCTGATACGTATGCCATGCAAGCCGCAGTATTGGATACCATTGTTTTTGCCGATGCCCAAAACAAATTGGCACTGGAACATACAACGACTGATGCCGGCAATACGGTTGCGTCCGCCGGTAACATAAACATTGCGGACGACACCAACATGTTGCGTGAACTCTTGCATATACCGCTGTCTGAAGGCCACGAACTTACGTTGGGGAGTAACCTGAGTCAGTCTCAAACAGTTGTCAATGTTGACGCGATCAATACCACTTGTACACAATTCAACGCCGGTTGTGACCTGAGCGCTGCACCTCGCTTGCAGTTACAAGAAACGGTCAATGCCAATGCCTCAGAATTCTCTGCACAAGATCGTAAAAGAATTTCGTCGAAACTGACCTTGATCGGCGGTGTTCACCACAGTTACGAAGACTACTTGAACAAGTCGTACACCGAACCGCGTCTGGGTGCTGAATGGGATTGGGATGAGCGTACTCTGCTTACTGCAGGTTGGGGACGCCACAACCAGATTCCCACATATCAGCAGATAGCGCCTATTTTCGGCAATCCCAATCTTGAACATCTGCGCGCGGAACACAGTGTAGTCGGCATCAAAAGAAAACTGGCGGACAATTGGTCTTGGAAAGCCGAAACATACTACAAAAAACTAAGCAATCTGGTTGTAAGTGACTCACAACTAAATTATGTCAACGGGGGTAGCGGTATTGCTTACGGCGAAGAATTGCTCATCAAAAAAGATGGCCATTCGGAGCTCAACGGCTGGCTTTCAGTTTCATTGGCGCGTTCAAAATTGCAAAATGATCTCACCGGTCAATCTTTTCGTTTTGAATACGACCAACCCATTAACGCTACTTTGGTTACCAATTACAAACTGGATAATGATTGGACTATGGGCACGAAATGGACCTACCATTCGGGTACGCCTTACTCGCCGGTCATTGGCACGACACAAGACAACTCCGGTCGTTACATTCCAATCTACGCTGCGGTAAACTCTGGCACATTGCCTGATTACCACCGCCTCGACCTGCGCTTTGATCGACATTACATTTACGACAAATGGAAACTGAACACTTATTTCGAATTAAATAATATCTATTTTCATAAAAATGTTGTCGGCTATAGCTACAATGTTAATTACACTGTTGCGACACCAGTAACTCCGCTAGTCATACCATTTACATTTGGTGTACAGGCAGAGTTCTAAATCGTTGCGGTACTCGTTTGTAAAACACGCCAAGTAACAAAGTCAAAGTAGCGGTGCTGAGCAATATGGACACTCTTTCGGCTTATAGGCGATTGCAAAACTGACTTCACTCGGTGTACCGTCATCTTTAGTGGGTACCACCACTTTTTCACAAGCCGGACAGCGATAATAGCGTTTGGCCGTAATCACAAAAACCATGCCGCTAATAAATAGCAGTGCATTTGCACCAATAATGCCCAGATTGTTATTCTTAGATAACGCCCAAGACATCAACATACATCCAAACAGTATCAGCATCAGCATTGGCAACAACCCGCGCAGAGCAAAAGTTTTTTTGCGCAGCCGGAATTCAATTACGGAAGCAGATTCTTGTTTCATCATTAAAGCGCTCCATTGTTCAATCCTAAAGATTATCATCTTTTGACTCTTTTAGTTTGAACTCCGCTCTTTCTTCAAACTAAAATTCCGTTATCCAATCAATTCCACCATACGCTGCGCGCTTAAACCCAGATTGTCCATTAGACTTCACGGTTTTGTGTGAGGCCGATTTTTCGGGCGATAGTTGCCTACTTCGCCCGACAAATCGGCCTCCAAAACCGCATTATTTTTTTAATGGATTACTTGTGTTAAAAAAACACTGCTACGCTAATTTGTGAACAGCGTACCCTGTACTCCATGATTTCATTTTCACTCCTGTTTGTGTTCGGTGTATGGCTCTTGCAACAACAAGTCGCGCTGCCGGATATGCAACTCGCCTGGTGGCTCATCATTATTTTGCCAATGATGTTGATTCCAATTCGTGCTCGCTGGCAGCGCATCACGCACACTTCACTACTACTTGTACTGGCACTCGGCAGTGGATATTTTTATTCTGCATGGATCGCACAACATCGCCTTGCCGACGCGTTATCGAGTTCCTGGCAAGGACGCGACATCAGTCTGATTGGGGTTGTGGCAGAAATGCCGCGACAGCACCAACGCGGTTTAAGTTTCATCCTCGATGTGGAACAGGTCAATACCCTTGAAGTTCATGTCCCCCAACACATCATG
>CAIWKC010000398.1 GCA_903913145.1 uncultured Gallionellaceae bacterium
AGTCCATCGTTGTCATCGCAGGAGCTGATCAAGACAAAAAGAAATAAGTCTGGACGATTGCAAATGGAAGACTTCGTCTATGCTTGCATTCAATTAATCCACAATGTGGGGGCTGCTGCAGTCGTGGGTATACCAACCGTTGCCTGGTGGCTGATGAGTTCAAGCCGCGTGGCCACGGAACTGACCGATAGAACTATATCTATCCAAGCCATCCCTAGAAGATTGGCTTGGCTCACACTTCTTGCGTGGTCAACTCAAATAGCTAGCGGCATTACATTTGGTTTAACAACTTACTATTTGAAGCATGAACTTCCCGAACTTACCGGAGTTGCTTTCACGGCACTAGCGATCAAAGTCGGCTGCGCAATTATTTGCTGTACCCTTACGCTTCTTTATCTGCTAAAGGGTACTCGTTGGATTGAAAGCTTTCAGCTAATAGCTTGGAAAACATTATTTGCGCTTGGCCTTGCCTCACTAATGTCGGCAGCTTTTTTGCGTTGGTTTGGATGAAGCCAGATGAAACAATAATCCTTAATTTATTCATAGATGCCTGCGCGGTGAATGCTGCCAAGTTGCAATTTTGAAATATAAAGACATTTTAATTGAAATTTTTATTATTCGATCTTAGGATGTTGTAACACTTTGGCATAAAGAGGAACGCACCATGAACTCTATAAAACCAACTTTAATTCCATCTGAAATTCCTGCGTTATTTGTGAATTTTGATCCGGTTGAAACATGGCGGAAAGCGAGTCAGATAGTTCAAAGGATTAACTCCAATATCGACCTGACAATCGTCAGAAATGTTTTTGACGACGTCATATGTATGTTTAACGGCTCATATCCCGGGTATAGCCCGATCAAAACCCCCTACCATGACCTGAGACACACTCTGGATGTTTTAATGTGTTCGGTTCGAATGATGCACGGCGTTCATCTTTCCGATACCAGGATCAACGATGAAGAAATTAAATTGACCATGGTAGCAGCACTACTCCATGACGTAGGATATGCCCAACAGTTCGATGAAGCAAATGGAAGCGGTGCTCAATTCACCCAGGTTCACGTGTCCAGAGGCATTGATTTTATGGCAATTCACCTGAAAAATTGGTTAATTCCGGCAAACTGGGAATCGCCTTTGCGGCAGATCATTAGTTGCACAGACCTGCGTGTAAATTTGTCCAACATTAACTTTAACTCTCCCCGTATTAAGCTACTCGGACAAATACTTGGGAGTGCTGACATTGTAGGTCAAATGGCAGATCGTACTTATCTTGAAAAACTATTATTTTTATATTCCGAATTCAAGGAAGCGCATTACGGCAATTGCGAAAACACTTATGACCTGCTCAAAAAGTCGCGCGCTTTTTACGATAGCATTCGTAATACTCTGGATACTGAACTTGGTAGCAAATATCAGCGTTTAAGTTACCACTTTAAAGATTGGATCGGTGAGGATAGAAATTTTTATATTGAATCCATTGAGCACAACATCCAATATTTGGAGAAAGTAATTACATTGAATGAATCAGAATGGTTTTCGATGCTTAAACGTCATGGCATTGTGCAACGTTACGAGGAATTAATTAAATAAAAACCCTCCTTCACTAAAGCAGCTTTTTAGACAAGGCACCGCCCTCCTGACTTGTCAACCATATTTCCTTATTGCCTAGAAATTTAAGCCGGCTTTCAAAGAGGCGCCCATTTGGGTCGCGCCATCCCATCCGTTTGAAAATATACTCGGGCTTGCGGTTAACGCAACGTCTAAATGTGGTTTGAAATAAGGAATTCGCGGAGAAATCCCAAAACCAACTGATGCAGTAGGCTGCAGTGGATTGAGCAAGTCGTGATGATAGCCAGCCCTGAGTTGCGCCCACCCAAAGGCACTCCATTCGCCCCCGATTCCTACATATTGAGAATAGTTCTCAAGGCCAGCCGGATTGTTTCTGGTGACATCCAAATCAAACGCGACAGTGGACCAATCATTTACATAAGAAAAGCCCACGCGAGATTGTGGATTCAAAATTAGAATGGCACCATCAGGTACTGTGGTGCCACCTGGTATTAACGCATTTTTGAATTCATATCTTTCTGGTATTACGTTTTTCACCACGGCACCAATACGCAATCCACTTGAATATGATTTGCCAACACCCAAGTCAAAGTTGATGGCGTTGTATTCGGCCATATTATCACCGCTAGTCAATCCAGTTGTAATGGAACCTTTGTCAGGACTCAATTTGGCATCAAAAAGATGTAGATTCATCACTTTTGGTGTAATGCCAAATGACCACGATTGATCGCTGATAACCAGGTTATGAGAAATAGACAAACCGGACTCTTCAATGAAAACACCTCTAATATGAATTCGAGATTGAAGAGCTGCATTTTGACTTAAATTGATATTGTCGGAAGCCTGAGAAATTTTAGTGACGTTATCATTGACAATTTTAATGTTCGAATTGGCAGCGATGACATTCGCGTTTGCGGAATTTAATGCGTTAATGCACGTAGGGTCCAAGGATAAAACTTTACTTGCCGTACAACTGGCAATCGCAGTGTTTAGCGCGTTATTGGCAGTAATCAGTGCGTTAAAAGTTGAAGTAATTGCTGCACTTGAGCCCGTTAATGCGGTGCCGATTGATGCAGTATTCGTAGATAGCGTTGAAAACGTTTCTGCATCCTTGTAAATAAGTGTACCGCCCATTGCCCCCCAGCCATCTGCATAAAAAGCAAAGCCCCAGTCATTTCCTGGAATGCCGATCACAGTCGCCGCACCAAACTCTGCTTGTACGGGTTGATTATTCATGATTAACAACAATCTATTGATATTGTTAATATCGGCAGCCACGTTAGTGGCATTACTTCCGGCTAGCGACATATTTAAAGAAACAGATGCGATATTCGTGGATGCGGCAGACACTGTAGCCGCTGCTGCAGTTGCAGTTGCAAAGTCGATTGTATTTAAGGATAGAAGGCTGTTGCTTAGCGTAGTGATGCTATTGCCAAGTGCTGTTGAGTTTGCAGCTAAAGTGTTCCTTGAATTTGTCAGCGAATTATTTAAACTGGAAACGGTTTTCAAGTTAGTGCGCATATCACTCGGGTCAAATACCCTAACTCCGATGATTGGAAACTCAACCGAATATTTTTTTGACACATCAGATGCCGTCAACATCGCGGGATTGAAAAATGGTGCGGTTGAAGGATCATCAACTGCCACTCCCGTCCTCCCCATTGCCATTGAACGGGGATCAAATGAGTTAAATGGAATAGCTGAAGCGACACCGAATAAAAGCATGAAGGCCAATGCGAAAAAACTGAAGCCCCAGTAATTATCGGGCTTCAGTTCTAAGAATTTGTAAATTTTCACGATCGGCATTGCAAATGATTGATGCAAACTAACAGAAAGTGAAAGTCTTAAAATTCGGATAACTTTGCTGTCGATGAAGTTATCTTTTAAATTCGTATAACTCATCTCAATTTGGAAATACTTACTTCTGTGCAATTGGTGAGGCAGCATATTTCTTGTTAGCTTCATCTCCGTGCTCTACTCCCTGATTTGCATGTGCATGCGCAATCTGAGCATGGTGCGCGGCAGTTTTATGGTCACCGGCTTCGCAACATTTACCGGCCTCAATATGATGCTTGGATGCCAAATCATGGTGTTCTGCTGCTTTTACGTGATCTTTAGCTTGTGCTTTCAACATAGTTTTCTCCTAGTGATGTAATTGAACAAATCGAACATTCGTGAACCAAGTATTGGTTCGCCGATGAATATTAGAGATAGAATAATGATTACTATGTACGTTAGTCCGCTTACCATCGGCAAGATTAAAATTGGTATTAATGAAATGAATTGCTGATTGAGTATCCCAAAGGAACTCTTACGAAAACTTACAGCTAGAACTTGCCACAAGCATTGGCTAGGCAGTTTGATAAGAGGTGAGAATTTTTATTTATTTAGCGAAGAACAATTGAGACAGCATCAAATAGGCCCCTCTTACGGAAGAAGTGGGGACTTAATATGCACATTCCTTAAAACTCTTCCCACTCGTCAGCAGCTTTTTGCTTTGTTGATTTTGGAGGAGATACTTTGGCCTTGATTGCCATACCTTTTTTCGTAGGCAACAATTTAGAAGCTGAGCGAGAAACTGAAGGAGAAGAAACTTTTTGCTGCAAATCTAATTCTGCAAGTTTAAATATTTCCACAGAACTACTGAGACTCTGAGCCTCTTCTTCCAGTGATTCCGATGCTGCAGCAGCTTCTTCTACCAATGCTGCATTTTGTTGTGTCACCTCATCCATCTGTGTGATGGCTTGATTCACTTGTTCTATTCCGGAGCTTTGTTCTGCAGATGCGGAGCTTATCTCCGCCATGATGTCGGTCACGCGCGTCACCGCAGCGACGATTTCTGCCATTGTGACACCTGCATCGGCTACGAGCTTGGTTCCCTTATCAACTTTTTCGACAGAGTCTCCAATGAGCACCTTGATCTCTTTTGCCGCCGCTGCAGAACGCTGAGCCAGGTTTCGAACTTCAGTTGCCACAACTGCAAATCCCCGGCCTTGTTCACCGGCACGAGCCGCTTCAACCGCTGCATTAAGCGCGAGTATATTAGTTTGAAAAGCAATGCCGTCAATCACCGAAATAATATCAACGATTTTGCGGGATGAATCATTGATTGAGCTCATCGTCCCCACAACTTGTTGCACAACAGTTCCCCCTTTTTCCGCAACTGTGCTTGCATTTTGAGCCAGTTGGTTAGCTTGTTTGGCGCTGTCCGCATTCTGTTTAACTGTCGAGGTTAACTCTTCCATGCTGGCTGCCGTTTCTTCCAGACTGGATGCCTGTTCTTCTGTTCGCTGAGACAAATCCAAATTGCCGCTTGCAATTTCCTTGGAAGCAGTACCGATAGAATCTACTGAAATTTTAATTTCATTTACCAACTTCTTCAGATTTTCTACCGTAGTATTAATACTGTCTTTTGTTTGTGCGAACAAACCCTGATAATCCCGCTCGACCTTGTTGGTCAAGTCGCCAGCCGCCAACGCATTGGACACGCGCAATATATCGTTTAAACCATTTTCTGTAGTTTCAGTAATCTTGTTCATGCCATTACACAGAATTTGCAGGAAACCTTCCTTGACCGTAACTTGCAATCTCTTACTAAAATCACCTGAGAGTGATGCGGCAACCAGTTCTTCAACTTTACCTTGAATGATAAGTTCTTCAGTTTTGTCAATCCATTCAACTGACGTTCCAATCCTTTTGCCAGTCTGATCAAATACAGGAGTGGCAAACAAAGTGAACGTTCTAACCCCGACTTTAATGGTAGTTGTAAAAGGAGTTTTCAGTGCAGCTACCATTGATCTTTGATGTTGAGGATTGACATGAAAAACATCGAAATGACTGCCAACCACTTTGTCCGTAGAGAAGTTTGGCAAATGCTTGCGCAAATCATTTTCTGCAAAACGCAGCATATTCATTACAGAGTGATTTGCATAAATTATATTACCGATTTCATCGGCAATCATGACGCACGTTGATGCACTATCCAGTGCTATTTTGATGCGGCCCACCTCCTCTGCAATCTTGCGATCCTTTTCTATTTGCGCGGACAGTTTTTGGTGCATCACTTTCATTGATGCCATCAGACTCGTCGTGTCGCCCGGCTTGACAGAGATATTCAGATTAAAATCATTATCTGCCATTTTATTGGCCACTTCAGCCGCCGTTCCAGGTTCTGCACCTAGCTGCTTCATCAAGCTGCGGACGATCCAATAAGCAAGGCCTATTGCAAGTAAAATGGCCAAGATACCGATGGAGTTCATGAACAATTTCGAACTTTTATATTCGCTCTCTGATTGCGAGGCACTTTCATCCATTTGCCGACTTAAATGCTCACTCAGTTGATCAATAGATTGAGTGAAGGCA
>CAIWKC010000399.1 GCA_903913145.1 uncultured Gallionellaceae bacterium
ATTGATACTGCATTTCCAGATGTGAGAGTTCAGGCACACCTTACGTACTCAAGCTCTTTACTGTAATCAATTTCAGATTTTCTCGTCACTGCAATTTGTTCACTTTCACTCCAAAACTCAAAATGATTGTTGCTCTTGTCTTTCCATGTCAGCCTATAGATAGTAATTGGCATTAGTTGGCCGAAATTATCTTCAACTGTGTTATTCCACTGTTCTCTGTATTTGTTAACTTCCAAAATTCTAGCCTCTCTGTTAACTATTGAGTACTGCACCAATTGCCATGAAATTATGAATCAATAGCAGTGCTTGTATTTGCTATCAACACATATTCGTGCTATATCCTGTGCATCTGCAATTTGCTCTTTTGTCATTTTATTTTCCAATTCCGTTCGCTGCTGTTTCGACGAAGATTCACCATTTAATGCACTAATATTAAACCACATATGTGCGCGATGGTAGTCTTTAGCAACACCTTGACCGTCTTTATACATATATCCCAAATACGATTCTGATCTCTCATCAGCTTGCACGGCCGCCTTCATAAAAAGCTTATAAGCTTCAGCGTAGCTTTTCTTGAATCCTAATCCGTTGTAATACATATATCCAAGATTATATTGAGCTGATGCATATCCCTGATTTGCAGCCAATGTGTGCCACTTAATTGATTCAGCATAGTTTTGTGGACGACCTTGTCCTAATCCATACATTATTCCTAAACTATCTTGCGCTCTTGCATCACCTTGACTTGCAGCTTTGCGCCACCACTTTTCAGCCTCGTTAATATTTCGCTCAACATCGACCCCTTTCGCATATAAAAGCCCAACTGTATATTGCGCATCAACCTCGCCATTTTCTGCAAAAGCTTTTAGATCCTCAAACTCTGTAGCAGTCAAGCCCTTGGCATCCTTCGAAGACGATTGTGTCGAATTCTGTGCAAAAGTTACTGCACAAAATGTACTTGCAAAAAGTAGTGCAGCAAATGCCAACCGATTAACTATTCTCATGTTATTACCCCAGTGAAAAAAATATTTTTCTTCAGGCTTTTGTAAGCATGAAATACTATAAAGTCATGACTTATTTTTCCAAAACCAAGGATTTAGATGGTAATTCATTCCAATCAAAATATCTTCCTCGAGCTCAAGTTGAAATTGATTTAAAAGAGTTTCACCTTCATTAATATTCTGTGTATTTTTATCTAACTCTGCACCACAAGAACTAATCCAACTGCCATAACCACTACCAACATGAGACATTCCGTATTGTTCCAATACGAACACAGCATCATTAATTCCATCTTTCAATTTTTGCAACCTTAGTTCCATGCCAAGTCTAGTTATTCTATGATCAAAATATATGAAAGCGCCAAATCCCAATGGAAAATATAAGTGGTATGTTTTTATATTTGACACTTCACCTCTGAAGTAGCTGATCGCAAGTACACCTGCTGTTAACACTAGTAGAATTAGTATTTTTTTAAATAACAGACCATCCATTCGCAGCAAACTATCAAATAGAGGTTGCGACTCCTTTGGAATATTAAATATTTTGCTAAACGCATCCTTCGCGATAAATTTTCTAGTCTGAAACTCTACGAGCAATTCTCACTACGATGGCATTACCTGGTGGCTCAGGCTACGGTAGCACTGAGACTATCCAGCCGCCGCCTGACACGTCTGGGCAGAGTCG
>CAIWKC010000400.1 GCA_903913145.1 uncultured Gallionellaceae bacterium
AGGCGCCGGTATGCCCGATTATTTAGAAAATTCGCGCCCTTTGTAATTCAAATAGCTTCTTCGCTTCTTCATATAGTTTTATTTGCTGCCACATTTTGTCCTCAATTACTTTTCTTTCATGATCGCTAAGTTTATAGTCTTCCCCCATGATCTTGTCTGGGTTAATTCGCTGGGCTTTGATATCAGTAAGTAATTCCGGGAAATTTCGTTTAAGCATTTCAAACGATTCATCGATCTGTTCAGTTATGCCAACGAAACTGAATAACGAGGGATCCATTTTCTTCAATTTTTGAATATCATAACCAGATAAAAAAACATTAACAAAATCCGTTATATCGGGTTTCGTATTGAACACCCATTTTCTCATGGGGTTTGTATCCGAAGGGTTGCAACTTCGTAACCAGTAGTAATACTGTGAAATTATTTGCTGTACGGGATGGCGATAAAACGTCATATAGAACGCGTGTGGAAATGCACGAGCATACTTTTCACGACGAAAATGTCCGTGAATAACTGTATATTTTGCCCTGTCTTTATATTTTCGATATGGCTGAATGAACAACTCCATCTCACGTGTTAGCCAATTTTTTTTCCAAATAATTTGATTATCCATATCATGATAGATCGCCTCTTTTCCATATGTTGCCTTGAAGCCCTCTATCAGCGAGGTTCCTGCAGCCTTTGGCTGGTGTACAAAAATAATTTTTGGACCGTTCATTTTTTCAAAATTGTATGTAGCGGCTAGTTGAAGATTGATTCAACTTCATTTCTTGGCAAATCCACTTACTTGTAATGCCCGCTCAATAACTTCTTCATCACAGACGATGTCCTCGTCTTTCCTGCTGTTCATTTGCACAGCGGTTTGCTCATTACTTGTTGATGAATGCTTCTGATCCGGGTTAATGAAATGTTTCGAGAACATCCGCATAACGTGCCTGACTCCCACCTCTCTAATCTGGCGCAAGTCATCCGCATAGTAATTACCTCCATTAGCCGGTGAGGTAATGATTTCATAGGAAGGAAAATAAATGACGTGCGGGAATCTTCTCTCTGCCGCATCGGCGGCAACTCTCAACGCGGCCTTGCTGAAAGTAGTGGAAACCCAAACATGTCGCTTTTCATAAGTCGCGATTAGTGGCACAGGGGACACGGTCAATAACACCCTGGCCTTGGGATTAACCTGTTGCAGTTTTTCTATCAGCAGCACTAGGTCGTCCTGAACTTCTTGCGCCGTGAAATTTATGAATTCATATTTCTCAGTCTCGAAATCTCCTCCGCTCACTCCCGGTGCAATAGGATAAACTGCCCCATCATGCTTGGAGCGCCATGCCTCGGTTAGGCCGAGTGTAAAAACAAACCAGTCGCATTCAGTAAAAACATTGCGCACAAACTCTAGATGTTTTTGAGCTGCCGCTTTAACAGAGAGCGCGCACTTGAAACTTTCGGGCTGGATTTGCGGACGAAAAGCGTCTACGAACCCGTCATCTTTTCCCCAAACATCGTCTTGTGGCACAAAGTTACCAAATGCGCGGTCGAAAAGCTGTACCGCCTGCCTAACGGTATACACATTTCCATAGCGCGCTGAGAAAACGCCATAATTGTATTGCTTGGCTATTTCCGCGCTCATGTCTTGTGGAGCATTTTCCGAAACATAATAGTTCAAACCGGAAGACTGAATGTGCTTCGCCAAGTGTTGCGCAAAACAGCTCCCCATGGTTGCAACTTTATGTTGCGGCAGAATATGAGCCACTTCAACCACAGGGTCGATCTGCCCCGGATGTGGGGTCAACATCGCCCTCGACCAGAAGCAGTGATCCTCCAGTTTTTTGTAAGGATTAGTCATGATTCACCCCCAGTTGCCCTCCCAACACCCTTTCGTAAAGTCGCTCATCTACACCGACCAAGGAGATATCATCTCTCGGGATTTTTTGCTCTGAATAGTTATTAAACGCAAATTCAAGATAAGTTTTTAGGCCCTTTATCCATTTGACCTGCCCAAATTTCCATTCGTAGGTTGATGGAATAGCAAAGCCGTCGCCAATTTCAGGATATAGGGGCCAGATTACATCATTCAGACCATCATTGATGTCCACCGCTTTGTCCATCACACTTTTGTCTGCGCCAATTCTGAGCGCGATCAATTTGGCCAGCCGAACCAGTACCTGCACCTTTGGATGGTTCAACGAATACATGAACAATCCCTCCCTCCTTGCGCCGAGAATGAATTCAGTAAAATCTATGTCTGTCTCATCGAAAATCTGCTTGAGTGCGGCCGTGCCCGTCGCCCACGAGTTCAGGTAGCCTAGTTCCGCATATATACGGCCGTTGAATAATTTCAGCGTATCAGAAACATCAAAATTGTTCTTATAAGCCCATGCTGCGATTGCAGAGTTATAGTGTGGATCAACCAGTTCGTTGGTAGATGTCCTTCTAAGATAGATCAAGTCCGGATGAAACGCGGCAATGCGGATGCGCGGAATCTTGACTATTTGAATGCGGTCATTGACTTTATGCTTTTCCAGCAAATG